>CAZVKP010000022.1:0-7997 GCA_964627635.1 uncultured Calditrichaceae bacterium
TCAACTATTGACAGCACCAATATTAAAGCATCACAAATTGCCGGAGAGGGTGCACCGGAATGGACAGTTATAGCCGCCGGAGAACAGAGAAAAGGAAAAGGCAGATATCAGCGCCAATGGTTAAGTTCACCGGGAATGGGATTACTGGTATCTATCATTCTACGGCCTAAGATACGTTTGAATCAAATCCAATTTATTAACTTGTTCACAGCTCTCGCTATCAGTAATTTTATAGAAATGAAAATCGATCAAAAGGAATTGACTAATAAACATTCAGTGGATTTAAAATGGCCGAACGATATCCTGATTGACAGAAAGAAAATTTGTGGTATTTTGTTAGAAAGTAAAATAAAAATGCAGAAATTGGATTATGTGATAGCAGGGATCGGTTTAAATCTGAACCAATCGGAGGGAGACTTTTCACCAAAGATAAGGAACACAGCGGTTTCTTTGAAAATGATTATCGGGGAAAAGCTTGATTTAAATAATATACTTTACGAATTTTTAACTTACTATTACTACAGATTTGTAGAAATGACCACGACAGATTTTGATTCGGTAGTGAAAGAATACCAGCAAAAACTGTTGTTTAAGGATCAGCCGGTGCAAGTTAAATTGCAGAATCAGCGAAAAACCGGAATCAATCGGGGGATTGATAAGCAGGGATATTTGATCCTGGAAACACCGCAGGGAAAAGAAAAAATTACTGCTGGCGATATATGGGGATATGACGTTGAGGAGAAAATATGATTTTAGCCGTAGATGTTGGTAATTCCCAAATTGAATTGGGAATTTTCGAAGATGATGAACTGACTAAAAGTTGGCGAATTGCTACTGGTATTGATCGAACTGAGGATGAATACATGGTCTTTTTAGACAGATTTCTTGAGTTTGAAAACAAAACCGGAGAAAGCATCGAAGGTGTTGCTTTATCTTCAGTAGTTCCCAACCGGACGTTTATAATTGAAAAAATGTGTCAAAAATATTTGGATATTCAACCCCTGGTTGTTGATCATACTTTGAATTTGGGCATAAAAATATTGTATTCCGAACCGGCTGCAGTAGGCGCGGATCGTTTGTGCAATGCCACTGCTGCATACCAGCGCTTTGGAAAAGCAGTTGTGGTGGTTGATTTCGGAACGGCTACCACATTTGATATCGTCAATTCAAAAGCTGAATATTTAGGAGGAATTATTTCCCCCGGAGTTGAAACCACAGCCTGGGCACTACATCGCAGGGCAGCCAGGCTCACAAAAATTTCTTTAGAATTTCCTGAGCAGACTATCGGTCGGGATACCGGACAAAGCATGCAATCCGGAATAATGTTGGGTGTAGTTAAAATGATTGATGGTTTGTTAGAAGATGTTGCTGAAGAATTGGGAGAAAAACCCAAAGTGGTTGCTACCGGCGGCTTGGCTAAATTTATTCAGCCCAGGACAAAATATATCGAAAACTATTTTGCCCATTTGGTTTTGGATGGTTTATATTATATTTATCAGTTGAACACCTGAGATGCATTTGAAAAAAGTTTGATTCAGAATATTATTCTTCTTACATTTATAAAAAACAAGAAAATAGGCGATGACAAATACCAGTTACATAAAAATTGTCATCAATCTTCCGGTTCGGGATTTATTCACATATCTGCAAAATAATATCCTATACGAAGATATTGAGATGTTTTACTTCCCAAATCTGTTGGAGATTAGTCAATTTCTTCAGCGTATCCGTCCTCACATTCTTCTGACATATGTAAACAAAGAGACTATCTCGGATAAAAAGATTCATGAATTCTTTAAGTCCGATTACTTCGATAATATTTGGATAATTTTTATGGCATCCCCGGAGGTAAAATCCGAGGATATTATGGAATTGGGAGAATTCAAGAAATCAATGATAATCTATGAAGAAAGTAAACCGGATGTAATTGCATATAACATTAAGACTATACTTGGCAGGGAAAAATTTGATCTTAAACAAAGTCTTAGTCGAAAATATGCACAAAATCTATTGAAAAGTTCAAAAATTATTAATGAAGAAAATGCCATATCGACAATCTTCGAAAAACTGACTCATTTTCTTCCCAAGATTCTTCCATATGATTATTGGGCACTTTTTACTTTTGACCATGAATTAAAAAAAATAGAAGACTTTTGGCAGTTTATTCCTCCGCACAAGAGAACCAATGCCATTCTTACCTCAAATTTGGAAAAATTGGCTGAAATTTGGATCAACCGAAGTAAAACATTTCGAGTAGATGATTCCGAAGATAAACAGCTTTTTCGAAAATTAAACGACTGGGGATGGGGAGTTAAACAGCTTTATTTTTATCCGATGGCGGTACATAACGTACCGGTTGGTGGTCTTTTACTGGGCAATATGAATATTAAAGGAGTAAGTGGGGAGGATGCTTATCTGCTCCGAGAAATTAACGAGATGATCTCACGCAAAATTTATAATTTGTTGCGGCAACGGAAAAGCCCTGAAAGTGGGAATGATTTTGCCGAACAACTTATTTATAACCGATTTTCTGAAGATTCAATTTTACAACTTTCTTGTAAGAAAATAAATGAGATAGCGGAAGGTGATACCACAGTATTTTGGCAAATAAACCGTGGCTTTGGTTTTTTATTCCCCAAATTTATTTACGCCCGCGAAAACCAAGGGAATTGGCAGTCTTTGGAAAAGAATATGTTGTTTTTAGCTAAAGATCCCAAGTTAAACAATTTGATCTCTACCGAAACAATTACGTTGATTGAAAAACTTTCTGTAAATGGGGGATTTGCAGAGGCTACCCAGAAAACATTTAAAAAATTAGGTTATCAAAATCTGTTAGTTTCTCCAGTACAAATTGAAAATGAAGAAATTGGTTTGTTTATCGCAAACCGTGAAAAACAGGAAAATGAATTTACCCCGTGGGATGTGGACCGGGTTGAACAGATTATGGAGAAAATTCAGAGAGTCCTGGAGGACACACATGTAGTGAAGGAGGCAAATCTTAAGCTAAAGCAACTTTCCAGGATTTTTGAGCTTGGGAATGAAATCAAATTGGATTTACATATAGAAGATATTCTGTCTCGCATTATCCAGAGTATCCGAAAGTCGTTAGGCTGGAATGATGTTGCGGTTCTCCGAACCAATGAGTTTCGCAAGACATACAAGCCGATCAGTAAAATAGGTTTCGACAACAAGAAAACTTTGCCAATCGATATATTTAATCAACTCAGTTTTAATCAGTTCGAGAAATTTTTAGTCAATTGTAAGCAAATCAGCAATTCATACTTTTATGATTCTCATCCGGTGAATATTAAGGAAAACGGAAATAGTTACCTAAATGAAGTTGTCGTTGAGTGGCATGATGAAGATTTGGTGGCGATTCCCCTGGAAACCAGAAAAAAAGTGCTTGGGTTTTTAATGGTGAGGGATCCGGTTGATCGCTTAAAACCGAATAAGGATAAAATTGTCTCGCTGGAATATTTTGCCAATCAGGCGGCGGTCGCTATTGAAAATTCTATGTTATATGAAAATCTTTCTGCATCCGAAGAGCGCTACCGAGCCCTGGCGGAAACCATGACATTGGGTCTGGTCACTTGTTCTCCGGATAGCAAAATTGTGTATGTGAATCCTGCCTTTGAAAAATTGGTGGGCTTAAATTCACGAAGTTTATCTAAAAAACCACTGAAAAATTTCTTTTCCAGAGAAAGTCAAACCACTTTTGATGAAATTACCGAAGAAATTTTGGAATCTTCTGACCAAGGGCGTAAGAATATAGAAAATATGGAGTTGGAGTTGATTTCAATCAACGGTGAAACCATTCCGGTTTCTACTTTCGTTTTCCCATTCTATCAACAACAGCAGAAGATCGGACTTTTCCTGGTTCTCAATGATCTCAGAGTTGCTAAAAAATTAGAGCGATTGAAGGCTGATTTTAATTCGATGATCGTACATGATTTACGCTCTCCAATGAATGTGATTCAGGGATTTGTTGAATTAATTCGAACTCGCGTGGTGGGTGAAATTAATTCCGAACAGGAAGAATTATTGGATATTGCCAAAGAGAATGTAAAAAAAGTACTGACATTGATAGATAATTTCTTGGTGGCATCTAAGATAGAGGTTGGTAAATTTGGGATTGAGCCAAAAGTGAGCGAGTTAAATCCACTTATTGAGAGAATTGTAGAAAATCACCGCGTGTTGATAAAAAATAAGAATATTACTATTGACGCCCAATTAAACGAAAATTTACCCTTGCTTTATTTTGATAGTTTTCGGATAGAACAGGTCTTAAATAACTTTTTAAGCAACGCAATGAAGTTTACCCCGGAAAATGGAAACATTAAGGTTACGTCCGATTTTCATCAAAAAACCATTAAAGGGGAGAAGAAAATGTTTGTCCGCATCGGTGTGCACGATTCCGGACCCGGTATTCCACCACAAGAATTGAATAATATTTTTAATAAATATGAGCAAGCGGATTCCGAGGAGTCAATAAAATCAGCGGGAACAGGATTGGGTTTATCTATCTGTAAAGAAATTGTGAGCCTGCATGGGGGAGAAATTTGGGCGGAAAGCGAACTTAAAAAAGGCAGTTGTTTTTATTTTACGTTGCCTATTGAGCCTACCATCGATAAGTATATGAAATAAATCAACTTATTTATTCTTATTTTTATAGTTTATTAATCCTTAATTATTTTTATTTTAGGTAGAAATATCTCCGGTTGAATTATCAACGGAAACTGGTTAATTTCTACAAAAGTTTTTTCAGAAAAGGAATTGGTGGTGAAAAAAAATACTCAGAAACAATCTTCCACAACTCCATTGATGGATCAATACCTGAAAATTAAAGCAAAATATCAGGATGTGATTTTGCTGTACCGGATGGGAGATTTTTATGAGACTTTTAACGAAGACGCAAAAATAATCAGTAAAGTATTGGGAATTGCTCTTACCAAGCGTGCCCACGGGAAATCTGCAAATGTGCCGTTATCAGGTTTTCCCTATCATGCGTTGGATGCCTATTTACCAAAACTAATCCAGGCGGGACACAAAGTGGCAATCTGTGAGCAGGTGGAAGACCCCAAGAAGGCTAAGACGGTCGTAAAAAGAGAAGTGATTGAAGTTGTCACCCCCGGCACCACATTATCCGAAAAGTTGCTGGACCACAAAAGTAACAATTATCTGGCTGCTGTTTATGTAGAAGGTGAGCGGTGTGGAATAAGTTATTGTGATATTTCCACCGGAGAATATTATGTTGGTGAAGTTCAATTAGAACAAATGCAGGATTATTTTCAGCAAATTTCTCCTAAGGAAATTCTGGTTACAATTCAAGATTATGAAGATTTTGTCTCCTTATTTCATAATCGGTTAGATGGAATAATAAGTAAATTAGATAACTGGATTTTTAACCACACCTATGGTTATGAAATTTTAATTGACCACTTTAAAACACCGAATCTAAAAGGATTTGGAATCGAAGAACTTGATTTGGGGATTGTGGCAGCAGGCGCTATTCTTCACTATATCAAAGAAAATTATCAGAGTAAAATTTCACATTTAACGAAAATTTCCTACCTCGCACTGGATGATTACATGATTTTGGACAGCACCACCAGGCGAAATCTGGAAATTACCAGTACTATCATCGGACAAGGGAAGGAAGGAACCCTAATTTCTATTCTTGATGAAACCATGACGCCAATGGGTGGAAGACTGCTTAAGCGGTGGATTACACACCCTTTAATACGGCTAAATCAAATCCAGGAACGCTTGAACCGGCTGGAAGCTTTTTATCAACAAAGTGAAATAAGAAAGAAAACTCGGGAACTGTTAAAACAATTTTCGGATTTGGAGCGTTTGTTGAGCCGAATTTCTACTGGTCGGGCAAATCCCCGGGACATGGTAGTTGTCAAACATTCACTCAAACTTATAAGACCGATTATCGAGTTAATTAAATCGCAACCAAATCCATCCTTGCACAGCTTTGTTCATGATCTCCAATATTTGGAAGAGGTGATTGGGCTGTTGGAAGAATCGATTGTGAATGACCCGCCTATGAATTTAAAGGATGGTGGCATTATTAAAAGTAGTTATCATAAGGAATTGGATGAATTAAGAACAATCAGCCAGGAAGGTAAAAATTGGCTTACCAATATTAAACAGGAAGAGCAGAAAAAATCCAAAATTTCATCCCTGAAATTGGGATATAATAAGGTGTTCGGTTATTATTTTGAAGTGACCAAAGCGCATCAGGAAAAGGTGCCGGATTATTTTATTCGAAAACAGACGTTGGTTAATGCAGAACGTTACATCACTCCCGAATTAAAAGAATATGAAGAGAAAATATTAGGAGCGGAAGAAAAAATTGCGGATTTGGAATACCAACTTTTTCAAGATGTTCGCGATAAGGTGGGACGGCAGGGAAAGGCGATAAAACGGAATGCTGAATTAGTTGCAGAGATTGATTGTTTGGCAGGTTTAGCGGAGGTGGCGGATCAGAATCATTATGTGCGTCCGGAATTAAATGGTTCGACAGCCATTTACATTAAAAACGGTAGACACCCCGTTGTTGAGCGATTGCTGCCTCCCGATGAACCGTTCATAGAAAATGACACCGAACTGGATAATCAAACAAATCAGATTATGATTTTAACTGGTCCGAATATGGCGGGAAAATCAACTTATTTGAGGCAGGTGGGTCTCATTTGTATGCTGGCTCAGATTGGCAGCTTTGTCCCTGCGGAAGAGGCTACTATTGGAATAGTAGATCGAATATTTACCAGAGTGGGGGCATCTGACAATTTAGCGTTCGGAGAAAGTACTTTTCTGGTGGAAATGCTGGAAACCGCCAATATTTTGAATAATACCACTCCCAAAAGTTTGATTATATTGGATGAAATTGGTCGTGGCACTTCCACCTTCGACGGTTTATCCATTGCCTGGGCTGTTACCGAATTTTTACACAATCAGAAAAAGGTGGCAGCAAAAACGCTTTTTGCAACACATTACCACGAACTAACGGAACTTGAAATGCTATATCCTCGAATAAAAAACTACCGGGTAAGTGTGAAAGAAGTAGAAGATTCGGTGGTTTTTTTACGTAAGATAGAACGAGGTGGTATTGACAATAGTTACGGAGTCCATGTAGCACAGATGGCTGGTTTGCCGAAAGAGGTAGTTGAACGAGCAAAGGAGGTGCTTCATAATTTGGAAGCCAATGAAATGTCACCGAATCGGATGCCGCGAATTGCCCGCAGAAGGTCCGGAAGAGAAGTGGATAAAAATCAACTTAGTATGTTCGAATTAATTCAAAAATCACCTGTAGAAGAAGCGTTGAGAGACCTTGATATAAACAAAATGACACCAATAAATGCGTTAATGAAATTAAATGAACTAAAAGAGATGATGAATACCAAAAAAGATTAACGTGTATTTGCTAAAATTATAGTTGTTTTATTGTGGGGAACATTAATTCAATCTTTTTTATTATTTCACCATCTATAAATTGATATGAATTTTTTGTTTATTATATGTAATGATGATTGTTTACCGGTTAAAATATTTTCTATTTATATTTCTTACCATTCAATTCTTTAGTTCTGCCCAAACGGAAAACCTTTCTACTGGAGAACGTTTGGCAACCGCGCAAAAGTTGTTCTTCAAAGGGAAAATTTCACAAGTTGAAGACACAATAGCTAACATTTTGGAATCCCACCCACAAAATCAGAAAGCCAATATACTTAAAG
Organism: uncultured Calditrichaceae bacterium; assembly: GCA_964627635.1. Lineage (GTDB taxonomy): Bacteria > Calditrichota > Calditrichia > RBG-13-44-9 > RBG-13-44-9 > CAZVKP01. The sequence continues at coordinate 7,743 of CAZVKP010000022.1, forward strand.
GCCTGGTATTATTGGATAAGGGGGGACTTGAAAATCGTATTTCAGCCAAATCATTGATAGAAAATTTTTCCGATAAATTGAATAATGATCCCTTTGCCTATTATGCGAAAGGGATTCTTCATAAAGTGTTGGAGCACAGTACCCGGGCGCGAAACTACTTTTTGGATGCCCTGAAAATCAAGCCTGAATTTGTTGAGGCACTTGTTGAAGTCGGCGATTGTTATTTCCGGCAAATGCTGAAATATCACCATAAGC
>CAZVKP010000022.1:8007-15686 GCA_964627635.1 uncultured Calditrichaceae bacterium
AGCTTAGCAATACCAAAGTGCCTTTTTCATTCCGCGATTATGCAATAGAAGATTATGACTATGGTGTGAGCTATTTGCGTCGGGCACTGGAAATCGATCCCACAAATAAATCGGCTGCTTATGTGCTGGGGAAGCTCCATTATGAAATGGAAGAGTATCGCCTTATGATCGCGCTTTTTAACGATTTTCTAAAATATTATCCCAATGATAAAGATATTAATTTATTCTTGGGACTGGCATTTCTGAGACAGCGGCAATATGAAGATGCTTTTGGTTGTTTTAAGATTGCGTTAAATGAAATGAGTGATGAAGAAAGAAAGCTTTTTTTAAATCCGACACATTTAATGAAAGATGAAGGAACATTGCATGATCCGGATTCATTGAGGCTTGATTTTTGGAAAAAGAAAGATCCCATGTTTTTGACAGCCGAAAATGAAAGACTATTGGAACATTACGGACGTGTGGCATATTGTAATATGCGTTTTGGTGTGCCCCGTTTGGGTATAGAAGGTTGGAAAACGGATAGAGGAAAAATATATATCAGATATGGTAAACCCCGGGTCATAGTCGATTATGGGAAGACCATGGACGAACAAAATATTTATTCACCCATGCAAATTTGGGTATACCCTCAGTTTCAAATGGCTTTTACAGATCAGTTTTGGAATGGAAATTATCAGTTTACCGAACCTTCTTTGGGCTCCATCTCGGCTTTTAAGGAGAGGACCGATGTCAATTTTACCTTAGTTGCCGAAAATGTATTTCGAGAATTACCCGATCATTTTGATTTTCAACTTTCCGGGGGGTCATTTAAAACATCGTATAGAATTCTATTTTTCAGAGGAAAGAAAGCAACGGAAGCAGTCCTCAATTTTAATATACCGCTTTCTGAAGTCTTGTATGAGCCGAAACAGAAACTCTTAGCTGGGTTATTTTTGCTTAACGACGATAGAAAAACTACCTTTAATCTCAAAAAACCCATTTTATGTGATCTGTCGGATCAACCGAGAGAGTCTCTGGATTCCAGTTTAACAAGTTTCCTGGAATTTACTCATTCCATGGGCAAATATAATTACTCATTTGAGTTACTTAACGAAACATTGAATAAAAGCTTTGTAAAACGGAGCTCACTGGAAATACCCAATTACCATCAAGATTCCTTATTAATTTCCGATTTGCTTTTAGCAAAAGATTTCTCACTGGATGAAAAAGAGAATTATTATAAACGGAATGGTTTTTCACTGATGCCCAACGTCGAACATGTTTTTAGCAATACAGATACGCTATTTGTTTATTTCGAAGTGTATAATCTGTCTCCCGACAGAACAGGTAAAACCCATTACACTGTTGAAAATGCTATTTTAAGTAAGGACGATGGTGGTTTGTTAGGTTCGCTATTTGGCAGTGATCCTCAGAAAGTGAGTGTGGTTAATGAATACTCCGCCAATAATAGGAATGATTTCGTTGTTCAATCTATGAATATTAATAATTTAGACCCCGGAGAGTATGAATTAGAAATTGTTATCCACGACAATCAGACAAAAACCAGCATTAAGAAAAGAACAAATCTCACTATAATAGAGTCGCTTACTGATTAATAATTTTAAGTTTAAGAATTTTTTCCTTGCAATAGTATTTCTAAGCAATTAAATTTTAGAAAAATAGGCATTTATTAAGAAAATGACTTAATAAGGGGTTGTGTATGAGAACTGTTACTAAGAAAGAAGTAGCCAAACGGGTTGCTAAAAAATTAGGGCAGAAGATATACATTACTGAGGATTTTGTAAATGCGGTTTTTGAGTCTTTGAGAGAGATTTTGAGTGAAGCAAATCCTGAAATTCGCATAGAAATTCGAGACTTTGGCGTATTTGAGGTGAAAGAAACCAAACCCAAACCTAAGGCCAGAAATCCCAGAACCGGCCAAATAATTTATGTTCCTGCCAGAAGAAAAACTCACTTTAAACCCGGCAAATTGTTGAAGGATATTCTTAAAGAACCTCTCGAAGAATAAATATAAATTCAAACGGAATTTGGAAATAATAAACCATTGACATAAATCTTTTATTTTTTGTAAATTACCGCTCTTTATTAATTCATATTGAGCGGTTTTTTTATGGGCAAATTTTGATGGCACGATATTTAGGAATAGATCATGGCGAGAAAAGGATTGGTTTGGCAATAAGTGACCCCACTGCTACCATTGCTCAATCTTTTCGAACGATTTTGTTCACATCATCTAAGGATTTAGTAAAAAGCCTGAAGCAAATTATTATTGAGAATGAAGTGGAAAAAATTGTGATCGGTTTACCGCTGACCATGAAAGGGACAGACTCCAAAAAGACACAGGAAGTCAGAAATTTTGCAGAGAAGCTCTCGAATCAGATTGATGTACCAATAAAATTAATAGATGAACGTTTAAGTTCGGTTCAGGCGCATCTTACAATGAGACAATTGGGAAAAAAACCGAGCCGAAATAAAGAGCGTGTGGATCAATTAGCGGCTCAATCCATATTACAAACATATTTAGACCGCGAAAAAAAGGGGGAAATAAATGGTGCTGGATAGACAAATTAATGTTCCGATTCCGGTAGGGATCGTTGGAAGCGGCGGCATTGCTCAAATTATCCATTTACCTATTCTCCAAGAACACCCCGAAATTGAAATTAAAGCCATATGCGATGTGGACGCATCCAAAGCTGCTGTTGTGGCAGATAGATTTGGTGTGGAAAATGTCTATCAAGATCTGGCTGAGATGCTGGAAAAAGAGGACTTGGAAATTGTTTTTATTTTAACGCCCAATAATTTGCACCTGCCAATGAGCTTGCTGGTTTTGGAATATGGGATTAATCTTTTTATTGAAAAACCTGCAGCTATGAACTCACTTCAGGCAAAAAAGATTAAAGAAAAAGCGGAAGAAATAAAACGCCATGTAATGGTTGGAATGCAAAATCGTTTTCGTCCTGATGTACGAGCTTTTAAAAGGTTTTTAATGGATAAAGAAATTGGCCGGGTATTTCATGTAAGAATCAGTTGGTTACAAGCCAAATATAAAGCAATCAAACAACCCTGGATCTTTCATAAAGGTGTTTCCGGTGGCGGCGTTGTGTTAGATTTGGGGGTTCAATTGATTGATTTGGCAAGTTGGTTATTCTCAAATCCTCAGGTAAATAGCGTAAATGCCCATACTTTCTCTGTAGATAGAAAAATAGATGTAGAGGATTATTGCGTTGCTCATGTGGCATTTGCGGAGGATCTGGTAATGTCTCTCGAAGTTAGCTGGGTTTCACCCATTACCAAAGATCACATGCAATTAAAAGTTATTGGAGAAAACGGAACCATCACCTTAAATCCATTACGGCTCCAAAAACTGTGGCACGGACATTTGGTTGATATTACCCCTCAACTCAAGGATGACAAAATAACTCATTTTAAAAAAGGCTACCAAGAAGAAATTAACCATTATGTCAGTTTTCTGACAGGACGGGCTGCATATTTAGAATCTTCCATTGATGATGCAATTGGAGTATTAAAAATTGTTGACAATATATATGAATCGGTTGAAAAGCAACAGCAGATAAAACAGTAGTTTTATTTTGTTACTCTTAGTTAGTAAATAATGAAATGTCAACGAGTATTACCGAAATCAGTTCACAAATTTTAAATGAACAAAAAAGAACTCACATATATTCTTGTTGTATCAATATTACTCACATTGAGTTTTCCACCTTTCCCATTTGGTTTTTTAGCGCCCGTTGCTTTAGCCATTTTTATCCATTTTATGCAAAGCAAATCACCCAATGATGGATTTCGTTTAGGCTATCTGTTGGGATTAGTGTGGGGTGCAATGACACTTTTTTGGATTGCATCCAGTACCGTGCCCGGTGCAATACTTGCCATTGCCATCAATGCAATACATTATGCTATAGTTTGGTGGATATTTACTCATTTTAATCGCAAGAGTGAAAACCTGGCATTAGTGAGCCTTCCTTTTATCTGGGTGGGAATGGAATATTTAAGATTTTTTGCAGATATTCGCTTCAACTGGATGACCATTGCAAATACTCAAACCTATTATCTTCCATTTATTCAAATTGTAGAAATTACCGGAATGTTAGGAATGTCTTTTATTTTACTTGTCATAACAATTCTCATTTACTCATTTTACCGTGTAATAGATTACAGGCGGTGGATTTATTTGACCTCAGTCATTGCCATTGTCGCTGTGTTATTTATCTATGGAAACCATCGCATTCATGAGATTAATAATAAGTCTTATTCTATAATTCGGGCGGGACTATTTCAACCGAATGTTGATCCCTATGAAAAGTGGAACCCGGAGTTTCAGCAAGAAGCATTTGATATGTTGTTGGATGCCAGCCATAAAATGGTGCCTGCTACTCCTCAACTGATCGTATGGCCTGAAACTGCTACCCCATTTTCGCTCCGTGCCAATCCCAATAAAGTGGCTAAAATAAAAAATTTTGTCGATTCCACCGGCATTCATTTATTGACAGGCACTCACGATTACAAATACTATCCTCAAGAGAAAGATTATCACTCTTTTAATTCTGCTTTTTTCTTTAATCCTGATTCCGCGAATTTTCAGTATTATTACAAAATGGCATTAGTTCCAGCTTCGGAAAGCATGCCGTTTAAAGAAACTTTCCCTTTCTTGAGAAAATTGGATGTGGGTGGTGGCGATTTTTTCCCGGGCGATGAATTTACAGTCTTCAATTTTAAAATTCCTTACCGTTTGGGTGAATTTCAGGGCACTCGATATCAGATTACGCAATCAAATTCCGATGAGGAACAAGAGGTGGGATTGTCTGCTGTAATTTGTTTTGATTCGGTTTTTCCACATTTGGTCAGACAATTTGTGCAGGAGGGAGCAAATCTTCTTACCATTATCACCAATGATGGTTGGTTCGGATTAACCAGCGGGCCGTATCAGCATGCACAATATGCTGTTCTGCGGGCAGTGGAAAACCGTGTAAGCATTGTTCGTTGTGCTAATACCGGTATTTCAGGTTTTATCGATCCAACTGGCAGATATTTAACCAGGATACCATTGCTTGAGAGGGGCCACTTAACGAAAAATCTTCCTTTGAATCAGGAAAAAACTTTTTACACGCAACACGGCGATTGGGTTGGGGATTTTACCTTAATTGTTTCTTCCTTGCTTATATTTATTTCATTATTATATTATTTGGTTTTGCGGAAAAGAATTATTAAAACTTATGAACTGGGCTAAGAAAAAAATAACTCTGCTTATCGCATTTGTTCTTTTGATGTTTTGCACTCAATTGGGTATTGCAGAAATTCAGACGAATGAAAAAATTTTGGAAAATTTACTCACAATGCCAATTTTAACGGCAGTTGATTCCTTAATAGCAGATGGAGCAACTATACATATTAAATTAACTGAGAAAAATACTATCGGAAAGTGGCTTTCAGAAAAATTAAGAGAAAAGTTACTACACAAAAATTATAGATTAACGGATTCGCTAACTAATAATTTAATGTCAGGTTTTGTAGTTGTGGTGGAGAGTGTTAAATCCGACATTAAATATGGAACTGCCAATAGAAATATTTTCTTTAAAACCAGCGAATATAATCGTCAATTTTCAGCGCAATTATCATTTTATCTTAAGAAGAAGAATCAATCAATCATATATTCCAGTAATAAAAATTATAAATTTAAGGATATTTTGAAGCAAAATGAGTTAAAACAAGTGGAAAATAAGGTATTTCCTTTTACAATTGGAACTAAAATGGAATCGAAATTTATAAAACGGCTGATGGAACCCATGTTGGTTACTGTTGCGACAGTTGGGGTTGTTTATTTGTTTTATTCTTTAAGGGGTAGTTCGGAATGAGAAAAAAGTTTTTCAAATTAGGTGTTTTTTTACTTTTAATCTTGGTTGGATTTAATGGCTGCGGTAGTAAAGTTGACAAAGCAAATTTAAATGATGAAGCATATTTTGAGTATGCAAAGAGATTGCTTGATGAGGGGAACTATTTTAAAGCGATTAATGAGTTTAATGTGATTATTCTCAAATTTAGCGGCAGTCCGGTGGTTGACGATGCGCAATTTTATTTAGCAGAAGCTCATTATAAAAATGAAGAATATTTAATTGCTGCCTCTGAATACCAGAAGGTAATGAATGACTATTCTCAAAGTCCCTATGTAGAGGAGGCATTTTTTAAAATCGGGCTAAGTTATAAACAGTTATCTCTACGACCGGAATTGGATCAGGAATACACCGATAAAGGTATCCGACATCTTCAAAATTATATTGAAGCGTTTCCAAATGGTAAATTTATTGAAAGAGCAGAAAAAAATATTGCAAAATTGCGAGGCAAAATGGCTGAAAAAAAACTGCTGGGGGCAAATGTCTATCGTAAAATGGGTATATATGATTCAGCCATCATCTACTATAATATCTTGTTAGAGAAATATTACGATACTCCCGCGGCTGAAGAGGCGATGTTTTATAAAGCAGAATGTCAAACAAAATTAGAAAAATATCAAAAGGCATTATCCAATTACAGTGCATTTCTTGAGAAGTATCCCAAGAGTAAACATGCGGATGAAGCCCAATCTCGAATCACTGAAATACAAGATAGACTGAGTAAAAAAAAAGACAGCTAACCTAAAATTATTATCGTTTGGTGATGAAAAAAATCGGTTTGTTAGGGGGAACTTTCGATCCCATTCATAATGGACATCTCATTATTTCCGAATACCTTCGGGATGAATTAAGTTTGGATGAAATCTGGTTTATTCCCGCAAAAATCCATCCCCTTAAGAATAATCTAAATATTACCCCCCAATCAGATCGTTTGAAGATGCTTACGCTTGCCATCGAAAATAATTCCCATTTTAGCGTATCCGATGTCGAAATAAAACGGGAAGGGGTCTCTTACACCAGCGATACCTTAGACGAGCTATTGGAAAAACATCGCCACATTAAACCAATTTTTTACTTTATGATTGGTATGGACAATGTAAATGAATTGAAAAAATGGAAAAATCCTCATGAAATTTTAAAAAAATGTAAACTTGTAGCGTTTGGTCGCCCTGGATTTACACCCGATGAATCTGCCACAGAATTTTTACCCCAAATACAATTTGTTCATGTCCCATTGCTGGAAATTTCTTCAACTTTTGTGAGAGACCGTATCCAAAATGGGCATTCTGTCCGGTATTTGATACCGGAATCGGTAGATCGCTATATACAGAAAAAACAATTATATAAATAGCCCAGGAAAATAAACCTTGCAAAAAATAACCGTTTCTCTTAAATTTCAATCTAAGTAGACAAAAATCTGGAGGATGGATGAAAATCCAGGAAATTAAACAACTCATTAAAGCTGTGGAAAAAAGTGATATTGGAGAAATAGAGATTGCTGAAGAAGGCCTAAAAATCCGGATTAGTAAAAATAGTAGCTATGTGAGTACACCGATTGTTACGCAAGATAACAGCGGAGGTGCCCAATTACCTGTTCAGCAACCTACCCAGCAACAAACCTCAACACAGGAACAACCTGCTCCTCCAGCCGAAACCAAGGAAGAGCCAAAACGAAAAGAGAATGTTGTTGAAATTAAATCTCCCATGGTAGGGACTTTTTATCGAGCGCCTGCCCCTGATGCCGAACCGTACGTAGAGATCGGCGAT
>CAZVKP010000023.1:0-15670 GCA_964627635.1 uncultured Calditrichaceae bacterium
TCATCAATCCAGCTTTCCGAAATCATAAAGCGGGAAAGCATCGCACATCTCTTTTACCTCACCTTTTTCCTGGTCATAAATTTTATCATTACCAAGATTCTTTAATGTGCGGTCGATCAGATTTGCAACTTGTGCCATTTCAGCTTCTTTAAATTTACGAGTGGTAAGTGCCGGTGTTCCCAGGCGAATACCACTGGTGACAAACGGACTGCGTTCGTCAAACGGCACCATGTTTTTATTTGCGGTTATGCCTGCAGCATGGAGTGCATTCTCTGCTTCTTTACCGGTAATATCGGTCTTGGTTAAGTCCACTAACATAACATGATTATCGCTTCCCCCGGAGACAATATCATAACCCAATTCGATCAATCGGTTTGCCAGCGCTTTGGAATTTTTGACGATTTGTGCGGAATATTCTTTAAATGCCGGTTGCAGTGCTTCTTTGAATCCGACTGCTTTTGCGGCAATTACATGCATTAACGGACCGCCCTGCATTCCAGGCATCACGTTACTGTCAATAATTTCAGAAATATTTCGCGTTCGACCCGATTTTTTCGCCACGATCCCCATATCGTTTTCCTTGTCTTTACCGAGCAGGATCATGCCACCGCGGGGTCCGCGTAGGGTCTTATGAGTGGTTGTAGTAACCACATCGCATATCGGTATGGGACTCGGGTGAACTCCCGCTGCCACCAAACCCGCCGGATGCGCGATGTCTGCCATTAAGATAGCGCCAATGTCATCCGCAATTTCCCGGAATTCCTCAAACGGATAAAACCGGCTGTAGGCGCTTCCACCAAGTATAATTAAACGGGGTTTGTGTTCCCGGGCTTTATTCCAGGCATCGTTAATATCGATATAGCCGGTTTCCTTTTTAACACCGTAAGGTACAATGTTATACATTTTGCCAGAGAAATTGACCGGGCTGCCGTGGGAAAGATGACCGCCGTGTGCCAGGTTCATTCCCAGAACCGTGTCACCTGGTTTGCAGAAAGTAAAGTAGATTGCCATATTTGCCTGAGTTCCGGAATGTGGCTGCACGTTGGCATATTCGGCGCCAAAAAGTTCTTTAGCGCGGTCCCGCGCCAGGTTTTCCGCAACGTCCACCCATTCGCAGCCACCGTAGTATCTCTTTCCCGGATAACCTTCTGCATACTTGTTGGTCATCACACAGCCTGCCGTCTGCAATACAGCCTTGCTCACAAAATTTTCGGAAGCAATTAATTCTAATGTGTTATTCTCACGATTTATTTCGCCTTTAATGGCACTGTAAACTTCAGGATCAGATTGTTTGATAAAATCAAGCATTTAATTACCTCCTCAAAAAGTCATTTATATTTTAAACTTTAGTTATATTAAATTTTTTAAGAAATAAAAATTGCCGCAGGCTAAATTCCTACGGCAATTCTTATATTGGCAAATTCATTTTTAATTTTCTTATATATCCGCTTGTTATAGATATAGATTAATTAACAATTTTTCTAATTAACCTGCAACATTTTTATCGTTATTCATTAATCCACGCATAGCATTTTCCCCGGGGTTCCAGCCGGTTGTCATGTAAAAACAAATCTTCCTTTGTCGGCGTCAGTGGATCGAGCTGGTTGACTCTGTTTTTGGCGACGGAACTGTAATTGGGGTCTTGTGCAGCTTTTCTAAGTTCATCCTGAGCCAGCCTGTACACCACTTTATCTTCATAATTAAAACTTCGTTCTGCCCTTTTATCCGAACAGTAAGTAACGGCGCTTTCATAAATTTCTGCCATAACCATGTGAGGCAAGCCATTACCGGGATCGGCCTGTTGTGCTTTGTAAATATAATTACTGGCAGTCTTAAATTGATGAAGTCTCCCATATACCGAAGCCATTAAACACATCACATTTACATTTTTAGGTTCAATTTGAAGAATCTTCCGGTAATATTGAAGCGCAGTCGATAATTGATTTAATCCTTCATAACAACGTCCGATGTATTCTAAAGCTGTTGTGTTTTTAGGTTCCTGAGCAACCACAGCTTTAAATGGCTCAATAGCCTCTTTATTTAATCCTCTTTCAAATGCCGATCTGGCATAACGCATGGCGTTTTCCACATTGGTGGTATCTTTTAAATAAGTTTGTTTTCTGGCTTGCAAGGGGTCTTCACCAAAATGTTCCATAATTTCTGCCATTAATTTGGATGCCTCGACATCTTTGGGAGCCAACTCAACAACTTTTTGCTGGGCTTGTATGGCTTTCGGGTCATTCTCTTCGTAGTAAAGAAATGCCAGTTTTACCCAATAAGATTTTTCTTTGGGGTTTTCATTTACCAGAGCTTCATAATGTGGGATAGCACATCCGTAGTGACCTAATCTATCGTGGAGATAGCCTGCCCAATAATGAAGCCGGGTGTAGTCCGGATGTAACTGCAAACCCCGGTAAACAACAATAAACACACTATCCGGCTGATTCAAACGGAAATAACAATCTGCTAATTTTGAATAAACCACCCGGAATTTTCCACCTCTGTCATTAACCAGAACTTTCCAGTAATAGGGAATCGCTCTTTCATAATTCTCATATTTATATTCTTCCCTCGCTAAACTATACCAGATACCGAGTTGTTGTGCAGATAAGGAATCCGACTCATACGTTTCGTAAGAGGTCACAAAACTGTCCGGTTTACATTGCACGGTGTCCCTTCCCAGCTCTTCTATACCCTCTAAACCTTCAATTTGGGCATATCCATTGCCGGTAAACAGGAAAAATGTCAGGACTAAAACAACAATTGAGCCACCTGCCAAAGAGAACCCTTTTTTTTCCACCTTTCTTCTCCTTTTGCTTTACCCCAGTTAATTTCTATTTAGTTTAAATTTTTAACGAAAAGTTTGAAACCAAAGTTCGCTTGCCGACACGGAGAACAATATTCGAAGAAATTTCTCCTGGGCAAGATTTTCACTTTTATCGCCACGAATTCCCCCTATAAGCGCAATGTCGAACCTTCCCTTCTCCTGAAAAAATGGAAGCCCCAAACCCAAGTGAGCCCGGTATTCCATTACCGTACTATTATTGAATTTATAACCAATATTACCAAAAGACAACCCTGTCCTGATATCAAATTTATTCAGAAAACTTATATTTCTTTTTTTGGAATGCACATGTTCTATGCCGAATCCCACATGATACCAATCTTCCAATTCCTCCAAATCAATTCCGTCGATATTAAAACCGTTTGACCAGTGTTGGTAGGCAAAATCGGCAGACACAAACCACTGCTGTTTGAATTTATAGCTGCTCCCAATTCCCCAGAACACCGGGAGTGTACTTTTATTCTTTATTTCTTCTCTTTCGAAAGTGATGGGTGAATCCTGTGTTCTGAAAAAGTTTAAGGAAGGTTTTACATCAAAAAAGCCGCCAACATAAAGAGAGTCCACCACTCGCAATTGGGCACTCAGTCCGGCACCGGGACCCTGGAATTGGTATTCAATTTCGAAATTACTGTTTAATAGCTGTTCATTGTTGAATTGCAAGCGATAACGATCTTCTATGGTCCCAAAAAAATAGTTGAAACTGGCACCAATGCTGAAATCCTGACTGGGTGCCCAGACTAAATTAACCTGGGATCGCGCCAGGTTACCTTCGAAGAAGGTGGTTTCCTGATACTGACCGGCTTCACTCTCGAAATCCCGGCGGAATTTGAAATCAACCAGGGTGTACGGAGCCAGTGAAATCCCAAAAACCCATTTGTTTTTTACAATGGGAATTGCCAGTTGCAGTCCGCTGAAATTTCCGGTGGATGAATTATTGGTGTTGCTTCCAAATTCCATCTCAGTGCGGTCGTAGCGCATGGAGATATTAATTTTTGTATATTTAGTATAACGCCAGGTGGCAATATTGTAAGCGTTCAGGGACATTGCGCTGGGAAGTGCGAGTCCGGTTCCGCCTGTGCCCATGCCCCGTACAGTGGTAATATATTGACGAACACCAATCCCTTCGTTGGAACTGGTGAAAAAAGATGACGGGAAAAGCATGGCGGGACAAATTAAAAATAACAATATAATTGACAGTAAAATTCTCATTCTCGTCTCCTCAACTTAAAATCTGGGTTTCGGTGGAATCCAATAGGTCAAATTCAGACGAGTTAACTTTTGTTTTCGATCATAAAATGCAATATACGCATAAAAATTGCTTTTACTTCGGAATTCGACAGAGAGTCCATGTGGGGAATCTAAATTTCTTAATTGATCTTGAATAATTTGTTGTGCCAACTGCTGACGATCGGTATTGGCAGCAATATCCAGTTGGGTACTATCTTCATTCCACTGATTGAGTAATATCTGTCCGACTGCGTTGGTATCTACTTCCACGGAGTCTTTGTTTTTAATGTTACCGGTCAGTGGCAGAATATTCAAAACCGGAGAAAAATCGGAAGGCAGAAGGCTGTTACCTCTATCGACCGGCATTTGAAGATTTGCTGAATTAATTACCACTCCCTGCGGGAATTGTGCCCAAAATCCTTCCAAATCAAATTTCAGTAAGGTTCTATATATGATCAGGGTGGAGGTAAAATTTAGTTTGTTTTCTTTATTTGGTGGTGAACTGTTTGGCGGATTCGGGATTTCTCCTTGATAAATGTATGCATCCAGGTTGGCAGTGAGCGTATCGTGATTCACAGTATCGTCGTTGGGAAACGTATATTCCAGTATGATTGCTGGAAATACACTGACATTGGAAGTAGAAAATCCTTTAATGAAATTTGAAGACTGGAAATCCAGTATCATGCCGTTATTCTGGTCGAGATTCGCCGTATCTGACCAAAATTTAACCCGATCTAATCCATTTGCGTTTAAATCAAAGGTGAGGGTGTCGGTTGTATCGGGCGTAATTGTTACAGGATCACTCAGCGGAACTGTCTGATCAATATTATTCCTAAAATTGTTCCAGGCAGAGTCTAAATTGTCCGGCGTTTTATTGATAACCGGAAAAGCTGTTACCTGAAACGGTTGTTTATTGGCACCACCAATGATTCCGGTTGAAATAAGACGTACTTTTGCGCTTTGAAATATTGCCGTATCCGGAATCCCGAATAAATCGGTAAATGTAAAAATGGGACGGGTTTCTACTCCGTCAAAACTTCCAAGCAACATAGCGTTTGAAAAACGGGTGCTTACTTCGGTTTTTCCGGCAAATGTTGTGTCAATAATGGGGTAAAGCGTGGTATCTTTTAAAGTACCTTGTGTGTTGTTATTAAGGATGTTGTCTTCAAGTTGAATCGGATCTTCGCTGCATCCAAGCACCATAATCACAGACAGCAGTAGTCCCACAAAAAGATAAAAAATACTTCTCATTTAGTCCCTTGTATTCCTTATATTGCATTAGATTCAAAATTAACTTCAAAATATAAATAAACACATGAATTATATCAATAGCTTAAAATATTCAATAACTTCTGATAATTTTAGAATCTGCGTCTAATACATTCTTTCAACATTTAAAACCGGTTATTGCTGTTTAAGACCAGTTCTCTCCATATACAGGCTTTTCAAAACGTCTGATAATTTTCTTTGTTCCCAGTTAAAAAATGCAATTTGTGTTAAAATTCCCGAGTATAGCTTATGGTTAAACTTTCCGGATTCTTAATATTGTTCCGTTTAATAATTAATGTCGATGAATGTCTTTGTGCATAATCTTCCGGGTTTCATGCAGGCGGTCATCTGCCGGCAAATCCATTAAACGGCTATTCATTTCCGCGTCATCCTCGGTTTCCAGCATACGGGAGATGTAGTCAATCATGCTGGAGGGGAAGACGGCTTCTCTTTCATAAAGTTCTCGTTTTTTTCGTAACTTTTTGGCAGAAGCCACACAACTACCGGGCAATACCGGAAGCTTTTTTAACAATTTCTGATTTTGGAAAATATTTCCGGATATATATAACTTCTGCGCAGTTTCAATTGATTCTTCATGAGTTAATCCCCATTCTGCAGCCATTGTCATACCAGCCAGCATTAAGTGCACAATTGCGCTGCCATCCGGACTCCGGATTTCCACTGTCTGGCGTCCTTCCTGCTCCGGAAAGGGAGATTTTTGCTGTGGATTTAAATTTTTAGATAAATTTGATACTTTTGACCATCCCAACGGAACCCTTATCATGGCGCTGCGATTTAAATCGCTCCAGCACACTCGAGTGGGTGCCTCCTGATTGGGCACCAACCGTAAATAAGCAGAGGATTCGGTATTTCCGAATGCGGTAAGCGTATCTGCATACTCGCATATTCCACCAATTAACTTTTGTGCATCAGGCGATATTTGTCCATTTTCATCAAGCATGATGTTTTTACCGTTTCGCATCAGTTCCACATGAAAATGAAAGCCGTTACCGGCAATTCCTTCTTCCAGTTTTGGGGTAAAAGTGGCAACACAACCGTGACGAAAGGCCACGTTTCGGATAATCCATCTTCCCAATAACAGATTATCTGCAGCATCCACTACCGGAGTCGGTAAAAATTCTATTTCCAACTGTTCTGCGGTTTTCCCTCGAATTTCTTCAAGATTACTGCGTACGCTGTCCACAAATCCTACCTCACTATGGGCGTATTTTATGGCGCCGGTAATTTGAGTAATGTATCGAACCATCTCGTTCAGGATTTCGCCACTTTTAATAAAGGGAGCAGAGGAGTGATATCCACGCTGCTTTCTTGCAGGATATAAATGTGTCGGAAGTTCGCTTAATAAGAAGAATTCCAATTCACCGAGGGCATAAAGCTCCAGACCGGTATTTCTTTTAAACAATTCAGCGGCTTTATGTAAAATATTGTCCAGGGCAAAAGTTGCCAAATTGCTGTCTTTATCCAGATAACGGCATATAAAATCCAAACTCCCCTGGTCAAAAGGATTTAAGAATGCCGATTTATAAACAGGAACCACATATAAATCTGATACGGAGCTGTCCACCATCCCTTTGAAAAGCGATGATCCATCCACTCGTTCACCATCTGCCAATATGCGTTCTGCCTGGTAATAGCTGCTTACCGGGAGCTTTAATTCTTTGAGCTTCCCATCCAAAGCAGTGTAATGAAATGTGATTCGCTCAATATTTCGATCCGAAATTATCTTTAAAAAATCTTCCCGGGTAAAATCCTCAGACGGTTTATTTAGTAACTTTATCAGTGGATTGGTTAGAGCATACGTTTCAACCATCTTTCCTCCAAAGTCTTTGTTTTCCCGAAATTATGTGAAATTTGTTATTTGTTGCAAGAAATTTATAAAAAAGGTTTCATTTTGAATTGCTTTTTCAAATAAATTATTTTTTTGTAATAATGGTTGTTCTAAAATGCTTTGTAACTTTTATTATAGAGTTTTGGAAATCAAGTAATTTGCGAAAAGTCTTTATTTTCAATAGAGTGGCTGTTTGTTGTAGTACCTAAAATTTACGGGGAATAAAAAATGCAATACATAAAACACCTATTAGTGATAGAATTGATCTTGTTAACAAATATGTTATTTTCCCAGAGTAACTCAGCTAAGCTGAGCGTAGATGAAATTGTGCAGCGGATTGATGAATTATACCGGAGTAAGTCCAGTTACGCCTTGATGGAGATGGAGATTATTACACCCCATTGGGAAAGAAAATTAAAAATGAAAATCTGGACCGAAGGAATGGACAAAACATTTATCCGTATTTTGGAACCCCCCAAAGAAAAAGGTGTGGCGACTTTACGGATCGAAAATGAGATGTGGAATTATCTTCCCAAAACCAATAAAGTGATGAAAATACCACCGTCTATGATGATGAGTTCATGGATGGGATCCGATTTTAACAACAATGACCTGGTGAGCGAGTTTTCTTTGTTTGAAGATTATCACTATAAATTTTCCACAGTGGAAGACCCCCAGGAAGATTTATATTACATTGAAGCCATACCAAAAGAAGGCGTGCCTATTGTATGGGGCAAAATTGTTGTTGCATTGAGGAAATCCGATTACATACCGGTTTGGGAAAAATATTATGATAATAAAGACAACCTGATGCGCTTGATGAATTTTAAACAAATTGAAAAAATCGGCGGTCGCAAAATTCCTCGGATAATGGAACTTATTCCCAAAAATGAGAAGGGAAATAAAACGGTCCTGAGGTATTTAGAAGCAGAATTTAATATTCAATTACAGGAAGATATCTTTTCACTCAGAAATTTACGCTCTTATTAATATTCCTGGCGGTTATTTTTTATACAGAGGCAATGTTCTTTTGATGATATGAATAATAGAACAAGTACCAAAATGAAAACTAAAACATGACCTTTAAAATTGCTTTTCGAAATACCCTGCGGCAGCGTCGTCGCACGATTCTCACCGCCCTCACTATGTTCGGAGGTTTTACGCTGGCAGCCATATCCATTGGCTGGTCGGATGGGACCTACAATTTTATTATCAATATGTTTACCCGGAATCGGCTGGGGCATATTCAAATTCACACACAGGGATATCAGGAACGCCCTTCAATTTATAAAACTATAGATGAATATAAATCTGTAGGTCAAAAGATTCAAAAGATTAGGGGAGTTGAATCCTGGGCCCCACGTTTGTATTCCGCAGGCTTGGCATCTGTGCGCGACAAAACCACCGGTGTGCAAATAATTGGCATCGATCCGTTTTTGGAAAATCAAGCGACTCGGTTTCATAAGAAAGTATTAAAGGGACAATCTTTCTCAGGTACGGCGTCACATGAAGTTTTATTGGGAATCGGATTGGCTGACATACTGAAGGCTCAGATTAATGATGAGATTGTAATTGTCTCCCAGGCGGCTGATGGTTCAATAGCGAATGATCTCTATAAAATTGTAGGTTTTGTCAAAACCGGCGATGACATGAGTGACCGCACTTCTTTTTACCTCCATCTGCAGGATGCTCAGGATCTGTTGGTATTGAATAGCCGGATTCATGAGATTGTTGTTATTGCAAATGAGCTTGATGCCGTAGAACAAGTTGCAATGTCAATTAAGCAGCAATTAAACCCAAAGCAGTATAATGTTCAAAAATGGCAGGAATTTGCTAAATCCTTTTATCAAGCCATGCAGGCAGATCGGGAGGGAATGTGGATTATGCTGTTCGTCATTGTATTGGTGGTTGCTGTTGGGGTATTAAATACGGTGCTGATGTCTGTACTGGAGCGCAGACGCGAATACGGTTTATTGAAAGCAATCGGAACCAAGCCCGGACAAATTGTGATGCTGGTAATTTCCGAAATCAATGTGATTGCCTTAGCAAGTGTGGTAATCGGGATCGTGCTGAGTATTATCATGAACTACATATTATCTATCTATGGTATTTCACTACCAGAGCCCTTTACTTATGGTGGAATTAAATTTCAAACAATGTATTCGGCAGTCACACTAAAGACATTATATGTTCCTACAATTACTGTTTTTGTCACTGCGACAGTCGTAAGTGTTTTTCCGGCAATCAAAGCTGCCAAAACCGAACCGGCAAAAGCCATGAGAATTCAATAATCGGAAACAAGTATGTGGATGTACATCAAACTTGCCTGGCGCAATTTACTTCGGAATAAACGGCGCTCTTTTATAGCAGGAACCGCCATTGGAATCGGTTTGGCCTCTTTAATTTTTGTGGATGCTCTGGTATTGGGCATGGAAAAAAATATGGTGGATTCTGCCACATCCTCTTTCCTTGGCGAAGGACAAATCCATGAAGAGAAATTTCGGGAAACATTAGAAGTTGAAAGAACTATTAATCGTTTGGATGAGGTTGTTAATCGTCTGCAAAATGAGCCGGTTGTAAAGAATTTTACTCTCAGAACCATGAGCTTTTCCATGATTTCCTCACCGGCAAATCTAAGTTCCATTAATCTGGTGGGAATCAATCCTGAAACAGAGAAACATTTATCACAAATTGATGAAGCGATTCAAAAAGGCAGTTATTTTGAGGGTGATAATCCGCGTGATATTGTGATTGGTAGTGAATTAGCCGACATTTTGGAAGTTGAGCTTGGTGACCGCCTTGTGGCAACTGTGGGACAGGCTGAAACCGGCGACCTTTCTCAGGATTTGTTCATGGTTTCCGGGATTTATCATTTCAATGTGAAAGAGATGGATAGGGGCATGGCATTTATTCGCATGGAAAAGGCACAAGAAATGCTGGGATTGGGTAATGAAGTGCATGAAATTGCGATAACCTTTGTCAACCCTCAAATTGGTCGCACTGAAAGTCATCCCTTCTGGGAAAAATATTCCCAATATGATAATGAAGCTATCGGCTGGACAAAAATTCTTCCTCAACTGGAAGCGGCTTTTGAGTTATCAGAATTTAGTATCTATCTTACCGGGCTGATTTTATTTGGGGTGGTGGCACTTGGTATCATCAATACGCTTTTTATGTCTTTATACGAACGTATATTTGAATTTGGCGTATTAAGGGCGATTGGCACCCGCCCGTTTGGCATTGCAAAATTGATTATTTTTGAGGCAGGGGCACTGGCGGTAATCAGTATAATTCTGGGAATTGTTTTGGGATTTGTTGTCACTTATATTGTTGCACAGATTGGAATTGACTATACAGGTATCGAGTTTGTGGGAGTCACATTTCGAAAGTTAATATATCCGATAATGAAATTTAATCAATTCATTTTCTATCCGTTTTGGGTATTTGTATTAACAAGTCTGGTTGGTATTTATCCGGCAGTTTATGCTGCCAAAATGGAACCCGCATCAGCAATGCGAAAAAGCTTGTAACGAGGAACTTTGATGAATCATAAAACCGAACAAAAAGTTATTGTAACAGAAAATATTACCAAAAACTATTCCGACAATGGTGTTATGGTACATGCTGTGCGGGGAATTGACCTGGAGATTACCAAACGGGAATTTACCGCTATTGTAGGACCTTCCGGCTCCGGTAAAACCACCTTTTTGAATATCATCTCCGGATTAGATTCGGCTACAGAAGGGAAAGTCTGGCTCAATGACCGATTGCTTTCTGAAATGTCCGGAAAGGAACTGTCAGATTTCCGGCGGGATAATATTGGGTTTATATTTCAGGCTTACAATCTGATTCCGGTGCTCACGGTGGAAGAAAATGTGGAATACATCATGTTGATTCAAGATGTTCCGAAACAGGAGCGACATGAGCGGGTACTAAAGATACTGGAGGAAGTGGGTTTGAGTGGCTATGAAAATCGCCGTCCCACCCAACTTTCCGGTGGACAGCAGCAGCGGGTAGCTGTGGCAAGAGCAATGGTATCCCAACCTGCCCTTATTTTGGCGGACGAACCGACCGCAAATCTGGATTCCAAAACCAGTGGAGAGCTGTTAGATATGATGCGGGAGCTTAATGAAAGAACCGGAATGACATTCGTATTTTCTACCCATGATCAAATTGTGATGGAACGAGCCAGACGAGTGATTACGCTTAGAGACGGTGTGATTGATACTGATGAATTTGTGAACCACAATACTTAATTGTATAGCTTCGGCAGGTGATGTATTACATGCGATTCAGTTACTTAATAATATTATTCCTAATTATTTTCTCGAGAATTCATAGCGATTTATTTGCCCAAACTAATTTTTCAATTAATGGATATTATAAAAATTTTTCGGTGGCATTTGATTCACCCCGGTTTGGTTCCTCCAATGTATCTGCTGCTGACCAATCCATAAGAGGTGTGGTAAATAACCGTTTGCGTCTCAATGCGTCATTGGATTTATCGAGAAGTTTGTCTTTAAATCTTGCATATGATTTTTCGCCCCGGATTCAGGATCCGAGTCTTGCCAAATCTCAGTTGGGTTTGGTTAGTTTAAATCCTTACAGCTACCGCATCAGGGATTTTGATCGGAGAATTTACCCGGATAATCTTTCCGATCTGGAAAGTTTTGCCATATTTCATAATTTGGATCGTTTACATTTAAACATCCGTACCAGCCCGGCTGATATTTTTATCGGGCGACAGGCAATTGCCTGGGGAAGTGCCCGGATAATCAATCCCACTGACATCATTGCACCCTTTACATTCGAAGAACTGGACACCGAAGATCGAATTGGTGTAGATGCGATTCGGGTACGGATTCCGATTGGTTTTATGGGAGAATTCGACTTAGGGTATGTGCCGGGTAAGGATTTCGAATTTGAAAATACGGCTCTCTATGTTCGAAGTAAATTATATCATTTTCAAACAGATTGGTCGTTGCTTTTGCTGGAATTTCGTGAAAACCTGCTTGCTGGTCTGGACCTTGCCCGCGCGATTGGAGGAGCGAGTGTCTGGTTCGAAGCCGCTTATGTTTTTGATAAAGTATTTAACAATGAAAATACCCGAAACGAAAATAGTTATTTACGATTTTCAACCGGACTCGATTACAGTTTTAGCGGTAAATTATATGGTTTTATTGAATATCATTTTAATGGGGCTGGTTCACTGGATTCAGAAGATTATTTAAACAACTTGACGAAGACCGCATATACGGACGGCTCTGTTTATTTGTTTGGTAAACATTATTTAACGCCGGGCATCACTTATCAATTTACGCCACTCATTAATTTTATCAACCAAGCGCTTACCAATTTAAATGACCCTTCCGTTTTTTTTTCAACGCAAGTAGATTATAATATTGCGAAAAATGTTTATCTCTCCGGCGGAATCTTTTGGGGAGTGGGTAAAAATCCGCAATTTTCACCTGCCGGTACAGGCATCCCGTTAATTCTGACCGAGTCTGAGTTTGGCAGCTATCCCGATATTTATTATACTTCTTTTAGAGTGTATTTTTAAGGCTGGTATTTGGTTGAAAAATTGAAATTAAACTATTTTTAACAAAAAATTCTAATTTTCCGGATGCAGTATCTATTGTCAATTGATGATCTTTTTCCCAGAGTTACTAATTGTCCGGTCAAACATCATTAAGATTCTAAATCGATTTTTCATTGGAAAAATTTATGTCCGCTATTATCTTTTGACAGTTCAGAACGAGAGATGAGATGTTTAAAGAAAAATTAAATAAATTAATACGAAAGAAAAAATCACTGGTCTGTGTGGGACTCGATTCGGACCTTGCTCGAATTCCCAAATTTCTTTGGCAGGAAGAGGACCCATTGCTCACTTTCAACCAGGAAATTATTCAAGCCACCCAAGACTTAGCTATCGCCTATAAATTAAATTTAGCATTTTATGAAACCCTGGGGGTGGAAGGATGGAAATTATTGGAAAAAACTGTGTCACTTATTCCCTCACCCATCCTAAAGATTGCAGATGCTAAGCGATCTGATATAGGGAACTCCGCATTAAAATATGCGGAAACCTTTTTTAGTACTTACGATTTTGATGCGGTGACCGTGTCGCCATATATGGGTAAAGATGCTGTTACACCTTTTTTGGACTTTGTGAATCGGGGGATTTTTGTTTTGTGCCTTACCAGCAATACAGGATCACAGGATTTCCAATATCTGAGTATGGATTCCGAGCCATTATATCTAAAAGTGGCTAAGCAAATTGTAGCCTGGAATATCGATTACGGTAATGCTGGCTTAGTAGTGGGAGCCACCCATCCCGAGGATTTGAGCAGTATTCGTGAGATTGCCCCTGAAATGCCGTTTCTGCTTCCCGGTGTGGGAGCACAGGGTGGAAATTTAAGGATGGCAGTCCACTTTGGGACGGATGTTAAAGGGGAAAATGCTCTCATTAGCGCCAGTCGCAGTCTTATATATGCTTCTGCTGAACGTGATTTTGCGAAGGCTGCTCGTATTGCTACAATGGGTTTAAAAGAGCAGATTAATCAATTTCGCAGTGTAAAGGAATGAAATCTATCAAGTATTTAACAATTATGACTTGGAATTATTGGAATCTCCCATAAACCCAACTGTTAAATTGAAAAACTCCTGTTGGATGAATGTAAATTAGTTTAATAAAGATTATCATTGAAATAATTCAAGTGTCCAAATTTCGTTATTAAACTTGAAATAGGGAAAATGTATTATGGACAAAAAAGAAGCCCTTAGAATTTTTGAGGAAACCGGTGCTCTTCAGAACGGTCATTTTTTGCTTAGCTCGGGATTACATAGTCCTCAATATTTTCAATGTGGTTTGGTCCTTCAATATCCGGAGTATTTGCAAAAATTTGCGGCCGATATTGTTGATTATTTTTATGAAGAAGAAAATATCGGGGTGGTCGTTGCTCCGGCTATCGGGGGAATTGTTATCGCCACTGAAGTGGGGAGACAGTTGGAAGTACGCTCAATTTTTGCAGAAAGGGAAAAAGGTAAAATGACTTTGCGTCGCGATTTTGTGATTGAACAGAATGAAAAAGTATTGGTCTGTGAAGATGTGCTCACTACGGGTGGTTCTGTTCGGGAGGTGATTAATTTGGTGGAAAAGGTTGGTGGATATCCTGTTGGTGTGGCAGCCATTATGGACCGAAGCAACGGTAACGTGAATTTTGATGTCCCATTCTACCCTACTGTTCAAATTCGTGCGCTCACCTATAAACCTGAGAAATGCCCGCTTTGTAGTCAGGGGATACCTTTAACCAAACCGGGAAGCCGGGTAAAAAGCTGATCAATTTCCACTAACAACCCACAGGTATGTTATTCTAACCGGAAATAAACGAATTGTACAGCATGATGGAAATAAAAGTCACAGAAACATATTAATCATAAGGAATCAAACTACTGATGAAAATTTGTTCGTTATCAAGTGGAAGTAAAGGAAATTCTCTTTATATAGAATCTGAATATGGACGGCTGTTAATTGATGTTGGATTAAGTGCCCGCCAAATTTGTAAGCGGCTTGAATCAATTGAAGTGGATCCTGCCAGTATCAATGCCATCGTGATTACCCATGCGCATCGAGACCATGTTCATGGTGTGGGTGTTTTCTCTAAGCAATTTAATACACCGATTTATGGACATCCGGAAACCTTGGATCGTATTTCATATCTCCTAAAGTATCAGCAGACCTTGGTTCCGTGGCAGCATAAATTTTCAATAAAGGATTTTGATCTCACCCCTTTTAAAGTCTCCCATGATGCCAATCCTACCGTTGGATATTTGGTTTCAAGTGGCAACAACCGATTTGCAGTATGTACTGATCTGGGAGTGGTAACACCGGAGGTTGTTGAAAATCTGAGTCAGGCACAATTTATTTTACTGGAGAGCAATCATGATCCGGATATGTTGATGAATGGATCTTATCCCTGGGATTTAAAGGAACGGATTACCAGCCGGGTTGGACATCTTTCCAATCATGAAACCGGTTTACTGCTCAAAAGCGTCATTAATGGTAGTATCCGGCAAATCTTATTGGGACATGTGAGTGAAGAAAATAATACACCGGAATTGGCAAAAAATACGGTTTTGGAATATATCGGACCGATATTCAGCGATATGGTGGAGGTTCTTGAGCAGAGAAAGGTTTCGAAAATTTTTGAATTCTAAATGTTGAACTGGCAGTTTTTCTAAACCAAAAACAAACCGCTTATGATACTACAATTTGTGATTTTGACAGTTGGTCTAATTTTTCTTTGGGGTGGCGCCGAATTACTTATCAGAAACTCTTCTAAATTTGCCCGCTCATTGGGGGTTAGTCCGGTGATAATTGGCCTTACCGTTGTCTCCATCGGTACCTCCCTGCCGGAGTTTGTAGTCAGTTTAACAGCAGCGGTCCGTGATACCATGGGCATTTCGATTGGAAATATTAT
>CAZVKP010000024.1:0-15601 GCA_964627635.1 uncultured Calditrichaceae bacterium
TACATTGGGCTGGGCCGGTAAATTATTGGATAAACATTATGCAACTCCGGTATTCGATGGTGCTTCTTATGATGAAGTGGTTGAGGAATTGAAACAAGCCGGACTTCCGATAACCGGAAAAATGAAGTTAATTGATGGGCAGACCGGAGAGTCTTTCGATCAGGATGTTTCTGTGGGGTATATTTATATGATGAAACTCTCACACATGGTGGATGACAAAATTCATGCCCGTTCTATTGGCCCCTATTCACTGATCACCCAACAGCCACTTGGCGGAAAAGCACAGTTTGGTGGTCAACGGTTCGGAGAAATGGAGGTCTGGGCATTAGAGGCATATGGCGCGGCTCACATATTGCAGGAAGTTTTAACTTATAAGAGTGACGATGTGCAAGGACGTACCAAAGTTTATGAATCCATTGTGAAGGGAGATAACTTACCCGACCCCGGTCGTCCGGAATCATTTAATGTTCTTGTTAAGGAATTGCAGGGACTTGGTTTAGATGTTAAATCCGAATAAAAAGATAATATAAGTTTATCTTTTTATTCTCAAAATAAAGAGGGTCCTTATTCTATGAATAAATTAGATCTTAAAGAAAGATTCAGCATGGATTCTTTCTCGAAAAAGGGACAAATATCGAAATTGTCAATTGGTTTGGCATCTCCAAATGCGGTATTGGAAAAAAGTTTTGGAGAAGTAACCAAACCAGAAACCATAAATTATCGATCCTTTAAACCAGAAAAGGACGGACTTTTCTGCGAAAAGATCTTTGCACCGGTGAAGGATTGGGAGTGTCATTGCGGAAAATATAAACGAATTCGTTATAAAGGTATTATTTGTGATCGCTGTGGTGTAGAAGTAACAACGAAAGCGGTACGTCGAGAACGGATGGGGCATATCAGTTTGGCAGTTCCGATTGTTCATATTTGGTACTTTCGGTCTACACCGTCAAAAATTGGTTACCTGTTGAATATTTCGCCAAAGCATCTGGAAAGAATTGTCTATTATGAAGCTTATGTGGTTATTCAGTCCGGAAAAACCAGTTTTAAGCCCGGTGATGTACTTACCGAAGAAGAGTATTTGAATGTGATGGAAGGCTTGTCTCCGGAAGAGCGAAATTTACCGGATGATAATCCTGATAAGTTCATTGCCGGCATGGGCGGCGAATCCATTCGGGATATGATGCGGAGAATAGACGTTGATGAATTGTCTGAAGAATTACGAACAATTTTGAAAACTGAAAAGTCCAAGCAGAAGAAGCAAGATGCATTGAAGCGCCTGAAGGTTGTGGAAGCGTTTCGTACTAGGCAAAATGGTGAACTCAAAAACCGTCCGGATTGGATGGTAATGGATGTGATTCCGGTGATTCCCCCGGAACTTCGCCCCTTGGTACCGTTGGAAGGCGGACGTTTTGCCACCAGTGACTTGAATGATCTTTACCGTCGGGTGATAATCCGTAACAACCGGTTAAAAAAACTTATTGATATCAAGGCGCCCGAGGTAATCCTCCGCAACGAAAAAAGAATGCTTCAGGAAGCCGTTGATGCGCTGTTTGACAATACAAAGCGAACCACGGCAGTGAGAAGCGATGGAAACCGACCTTTGAAATCACTCTCCGATATGTTGCGGGGTAAGCAGGGACGCTTTCGCCTGAATTTATTGGGTAAACGTGTGGACTATTCTGGTCGGTCTGTGATTGTGGTGGGACCAAAGCTAAGATTATATGAATGCGGTTTGCCTAAAGATATGGCGGTTGAGTTATTTAAACCCTTTATTATTCGCAAGCTTCAGGAGCGAAAAATTGTAAAAACTGTGAAAAGCGCAAAGCGCATTGTGGACAAACGAGACGCCATGGTATTTGAAGCGCTGGAGGAAATAGTGAAAGAACATCCTGTCCTGCTCAATCGCGCACCCACACTGCACCGTCTGGGTATTCAGGCTTTTCAGCCGGTATTGATTGAAGGAAAAGCCATTGAAATTCACCCATTGGTATGTTCGGCATTTAATGCTGACTTTGATGGTGACCAGATGGCAGTTCACGTTCCCCTATCTTATGAAGCACAAATGGAAGCTCGTTTGTTAATGCTATCTTCACATAATGTTCTTTCGCCGGCAAATGGACGTCCCTTAGCAATTCCCTCCCAGGATATGGTTCTGGGATGCTACTATATTACCAAGGAACGTGAAGGTGTCTTAGGTGAAGGCAGAACTTTCTCGTCTCCTCATGAAGTGATTATTGCATTAAATGATAAAAAAGTAGATTTACATGCTAAAATCAAGGTCCGTGTAAACGGAGAAATTATTGATACAACAGTTGGATTAGTACTGTTCAATAATATTATTCCTGAAGAAATTGGATTCATTAATCAGGTAATGACTAAAAAGACGCTCGAGCCATTAATTTCCACCGTTGTTAAATCGGTGGGAAATTTAAAAGGTGTTAAATTCTTAGATAAGTTAAAAGAACTTGGTTTTCGATATTCAACACTTGCAGGCTCCAGTATTGGTTTAGACGATGTTGTCATTCCCGAAAGCAAAGAGAAAGTCATAGAAAAAGCCTATAACGAAGTTCGTCAATTGGAAGAACAGTATCAGATGGGAATTATTACCGATGGCGAACGGTATAATAAGGTCATTGATATCTGGACGCATGTGACGGAACAAGTGTCAGCAGACCTTTTCAAATTGCTTAAAAACCATAAAGAAGGATTCAATTCGCTTTACATGCTGTCAGATTCCGGTGCGCGTGGTAGTCGGGAGCAGATTCGTCAGTTAGCAGGAATGCGAGGATTGATGGCGAAGCCGCAAAAAACACTTACCGGACAGACCGGGGAAATCATTGAGAACCCCATCACTGCGAATTTCTTTGAAGGCCTTACTGTACAAGAATACTTTATTTCGACACATGGTGCACGAAAAGGTCTGGCAGATACTGCCTTGAAAACTGCCGATGCAGGCTATTTAACCCGAAGGTTGGTGGATGTATCTCAGGATGTAATGGTACCTGAATTTGTGTTTGGAACTATTCTGGGTATTGAAACCTATACCATTAAAGAAGGTGAACGGGTGATTGAATCTTTGGCAGACCGCGTGTTAGGTCGTGTTGCGTTAGAGGAAGTTTACGATCCGATAACCGGCGATTTAATTGTGGAGGCCGGCGAGGTGATCAATGAGCAGAAAGCTGGCTACGTTTACGAATCTGCAATTGAATCGATCAAAATTCGATCTGTCTTAACTTGCGAAGCGGAACGCGGTGTGTGCGGAATGTGTTATGGTCGTAATCTTGCCACCAGCCGAATCGTAGATATCGGGGAAGCTGTCGGAATTATGGCAGCACAAAGTATTGGTGAACCCGGTACTCAGTTAACCTTAAGAACCTTCCATATCGGTGGTATCGCAGGGCGTATTGCAGCACAATCGCAGGTGGCTTCCCGTTTTGAGGGAAAGGTAAAGTTTGAAAACTTACGGATATTACAGGGCGAGGAAGAGGACGAATCCGGCGAGTTGGTTAAGAAAAATCTGGCTGTGGGTAAACATGGTAAAATACATATTGTGGATAATGAAGATCGTTCGCTCATTAAGTACACTGTGCAATCCGGGTCAAATGTCCATATTCAAGATGGAGATCAAGTAAAAAAGGGTCAGCTCTTGTTCGAATGGGATCCGTACTCGACAGTTATTTTAGCGGAAAAAGCCGGATATGTGAAATATGTGGATATTGTGGAAAATGTAACGGCACGTGAAGAGTTAGATGAGCAAACCTTGCAGAAACAACGGGTAGTCATTGAGTCCCGAAATAAGAATCTGAGTCCGCACATTAAAATTGTTGATGAAGATGAAAACCCGATTGCAACACACATTTTGCCGGTTAAAGCGCAGATAAGAGTTGTTGATAAACAGAAAATACAACCCGGTACCATTTTAGCGAGAATTCCCAGGGAAATCGGACGAACGCGAGATATTACTGGTGGATTGCCGAGAGTTGCAGAGCTTTTCGAAGCCCGAAAGCCAAAAGAACTAGCCATCGTCAGTGAGATTGATGGGGTGATACATTTTGGTGCAATTAAACGAGGTATTCGTGAAATTATTGTTGAAGGTACGCTGGAAAAGAAGAAATATTCTGTTCCCTATAGTAAACACGTTTTGGTCCATAATGGAGATTATGTTAAAGCAGGTGAGATGTTGACCGAAGGATCTGTTGCGCCTCATGACATCCTTCAGATTCTTGGACCAAATAAGGTGCAGGAATATCTGGTGAATGAGATTCAGGAGGTGTACCGGCTGCAAGGTGTGAGTATGGATGATAAACATATCGAAATCATCGTCAGGCAAATGATGCAGCGAGTGCGAGTGTTAGATTCCGGTGACACCCGATTTCTGGAAGGTGATACCATCAACAAATTCCTGTTTAAAGAAGAGAACGAAAAAATACGAAATAAGGTTGTTATCGAAGATCCGGGTGATTCGCGATTCCGGAAACGGCAGTTGGTAGATCGGATGAAGTTTGAATACACCAATCGACAATTACAAAAGAATGAAAAGAAACCGGCAGAATCCAGATCTGCAGAACCGGCAACTTCTGAACCGATCTTGTTGGGAATAACCCAGGCAGCCTTAACAACAGACAGCTTTATCAGTGCGGCATCTTTCCAGGAAACAACCAGGGTGTTAACTGAAGCAGCCGTTGCAGGAAAGGTTGACTATCTTTATGGTTTGAAGGAAAATGTGATTGTCGGTAATCTTATTCCGGTAGGTACAGGAATGAAGAAATTTAAACAACTACAGGTGGAATCGAAAACAGGTGCTGGAAAAGAAGCGGAAGTGGAAGAGAGTGTGCCGGTTGAATAAAGTTTCGAATCAGAAATTTAAAAAGCATTTGTTAAAAAACAGTTAGATTGTTAACTTTTAAGTCTGTGGATTTTTGGAATTAAGCATAAGGAGATTGTGTTGCCAACAATCAATCAGTTAGTTCGTAAAGGCAGAAAAGAGGTAACTAAAAAGATTAAAGCACCCGCATTGGGAAGTTCTCCCCAAAAGAGAGGTGTGTGTACTCGAGTTTATACGACGACTCCAAAAAAGCCCAATTCGGCTCTACGGAAAGTCGCACGTGTTCGGTTGACCAATGGAATGGAGGTTTCTGCATATATCCCTGGAGAAGGTCATAATTTGCAGGAGCACTCTATTGTGCTGATAAGAGGTGGGCGTGTAAAGGATTTACCCGGCGTGAGATATCATATCATTCGAGGCACCTTAGACACCAGCGGGGTGAATGATCGAATGCAGGGACGTTCCAAATATGGTACAAAGAGGCCAAAAAAATAATAGTAATCTGAGGAATTTTAGTTATGAGAAGACGCAGAGGACCGGAAAGAGAAGTTTTACCAGATCCAAAATATAACAGCCTTTTGGTAAGTAGATTTATCAATGGACTGATGCTGGAAGGGAAAAAGAGTAAAGCTGAAAAAATCTTCTATGGTTCAATGGACATTATTGAAAAAAAATTAAAAAAGGATCCGATGGAAGTATTTCGAAAAGCGCTGGATAATGTTTCTCCTTTGCTCGAGGTCCGGTCTCGACGTGTTGGTGGTGCGACTTATCAGGTACCGGTGGAGGTACGGGAAAAACGCAGACGTTCCTTAGCGATCCGCTGGCTGGTGGGTTATTCCCGGCAACGTTCCGAAAGAACGATGTCGGAACGGTTGGCTAACGAATTAATTTCTGCATTCAACAGCGAAGGATCTACAGTAAAGAAAAAAGAAGATACCCATCGGATGGCTGAAGCTAATAAAGCATTTGCACATTTTAGGTGGTAGTAACGTAACATAGGATAAGGTTTTAAGTTTCATGGCAAAAAGAGTTAAATTAGAAAAAGTTAGAAACATCGGTATAATGGCTCACATTGATGCCGGCAAAACGACCACGACAGAGCGAATTCTGTTTTATACTGGCCGTCTGCACCGGATGGGTGAAGTGCATGAGGGCTCTGCTGCCATGGACTGGATGGAACAAGAAAAGGAACGCGGTATCACCATTACTTCCGCAGCCACAACATGTCATTGGGATGACCATAATATTAATATAATCGATACACCGGGGCATGTAGATTTTACGGCGGAGGTTGAGAGGTCATTGCGGGTGTTGGACGGATCAGTTGCACTTTTCTGCGCAGTTGGCGGTGTTGAACCTCAATCTGAAACGGTGTGGCGTCAAGCTGATAAATACCGAGTACCTCGAATTGCCTTTGTCAATAAAATGGACCGGATTGGCGCCGATTTCTATCATGTATTGGAAATGATCAAAGTTCGTTTAGGGGCTAAACCGGTTGCCCTGCAGTTACCTTTGGGTGAGGGCGATCTTTTCACAGGATTGGTAGATCTGGTGAGAATGAAAGCAGTGATTTATGATGAAGGAAGTTTGGGAACCACCTGGGTGGAGCAGGAAATCCCCAGAGATTTGAAACAAAAAGTAGATGAATACAGAAATTATCTGATTGAATCTGCAGCAGAATTTGATGATAAATTGTTGGAAAAATATCTGGAAGGCGGAGAAATTTCTGTTGACGAGATTAAGGCTGCTATTAGAAAGGGCACCCTGAAAAATGAAATTGTACCGGTTCTTTTGGGATCCGCCTTCAAAAATAAAGGAGTTCAGCGGCTGCTTGATTCAGTTATAGATTATTTACCCTCGCCACTTGATGTGCCGCCAATAAAAGGAATTGATCCTAAAACCGAACAGCCAATTACCCGGGAAGCATCTGATGATGGTCCGTTTACGGCATTGGCATTTAAAATTACTACAGATCCTTATGTTGGTAAGTTAACATATTTTCGAGTTTATTCCGGAAAAGTAAAAGCAGGTTCATATGTATTTAACACGATTTCTCAAAAGAAAGAAAGACTGGGACGTGTTTTGCGAATGCATGCGAATCGTCGGGAAGACATGGAAGAAGTAGCAACCGGAGATATTGTTGCAGCCGTTGGTTTGAAGCATACCAGAACAGGTGACACATTAACAGATCCCAATAAAACGTCTATTCTGGAAACCATGATGTTTCCGGAACCGGTTATTTCGGTATCCATTGAGCCCAAGTCGAAAGCTGATCAGGAAAAGTTATCTGAAGCACTCACAAAGTTAGCCGACGAGGACCCGACATTTCGGATAACCATGGACGAAGAAACCGGACAAACATTGATAAGCGGAATGGGTGAGCTTCATCTTGAAATAATCGTTGATCGGCTGCTGAGGGAATTTAAAGTAGGTGCAAGAGTCGGTAAACCTCAGGTAGCTTACAAGGAAACCATTTCGAAATCTGTAAGTGTTGAAGGGAAATTTATCAGGCAATCCGGAGGTAGAGGTCAATATGGTCACTCGGTTATAGAAGTTGAGCCAAATGAAAAGGGTGAAGGCTTTCAATTTGAAAATAAGATTGTCGGTGGTGTCATCCCTAAAGAATTTATTCCTTCGGTAAAAGCAGGAATTGAAGATGGACTCAGGAATGGTGAATTGGCCGGTTACCCGGTAGTGGATGTAAAAGTTCGTCTTGTAGATGGCTCCTACCATGATGTGGACAGTAGTGAAATGGCGTTTAGAATTTCGGGTTCAATGGCAATTAAGAATGCGCTGAAAAAAGCAGGTCCGGTTTTATTGGAACCGATGATGGCAGTGGAAATTGTGGTACCGGAAGAATATATGGGGGATGTGATTGGGGATATTAATTCCAGACGAGGTAAAGTCGCTGGTATTTTACCGCGCAAAGATGCCCAAGTGGTGGAAGTACAGGTACCATTGAGTGAAATGTTTGGTTATGCAACTGCATTACGTTCTGTTACACAAGGGCGTGCCGTTTATACCATGCAGTTTGATCATTATGACGTGATGCCGCAGAATATTGCAGATGAAATTATTGAAAGAGTTACAGGTAAGAAATAATTAAGAGGGTATAATAGTGCCAGGTCAGAGTATTCGAATTAAATTAAAAGCATACGATTATCATTTGATTGACAAATCGGCAGAGAAAATAATTACAACAGCAAAGGCAACTGGGGCATTAATATCCGGTCCGGTACCTTTGCCAACGCGCAAAAGCGTTTATACCGTGTTGCGTTCGCCGCACGTTGATAAAAAATCACGTGAACAATTTGAATTAAGAATTCACAAACGGCTAATAGATTTACACAATGCAACCAACAAAACGATTGACCAGTTGATGAAATTGGAACTTCCGGCTGGTGTCGATATCGAAATTAAAACTTGATAATTTTTGGAGATGAAAATGAGCGGTTTGCTGGGAAAAAAAATCGGTATGACTCGAGTGTTTGATGAGGAAGGGAATGTAATCCCGGCTACAGTAATTGAAGCAGGTCCCTGCTTTGTTACCCAGGTAAAAACGCAGGAAAAAGATGGCTACAATGCCGTCCAATTGGGTTTTTCGGAAATAAAAGAAAAAAATACAAATAAGCCTTCATTGGGTCGTTTTAACAAAGCAAAAACAGCACCTTTAAGAAAAATTAAAGAATTTCCGCCATTTACAGACCGCAAATTAAAGTTAGGAGATACTGTGAAGGTGGATATATTTAAACCCGGCGAAACAGTAAAAGTATCGGGATTGAGTAAAGGTAAAGGATTTACAGGGGTAATAAAACGCCATGGGTTTCATGGTGGGCAGATGACGCATGGTCAGTCCGATAGATTAAGAGCGCCAGGTTCAGTGGGACAAAGTTCGGATCCCTCCCGGGTATATAAAGGAGTCAAAATGCCGGGACGCATGGGGAATACGCGGGTATCCGTTAAGGGATTAAAAGTGGTTCAGGTGGACACCGAAAAGAATTTATTGTTTGTAAAAGGCGCCGTCCCGGGTGCCAGAAACAATTATTTGGAAATCTATAAAGCTTAATTTTTTGAATAAAGACAGGTACTTACAATGGAACTGAAAGTTTATAGAATTGATGGAACGCAAACAGAAGATAAGGTGCAGCTAAGTCCTGAAGTGTTCGAGACTGAACCGAATGAACATGCAGTTTACTTGGCAACCAAGGGCTTTCTTGCGAATCAAAGACAGGGCACCCACTCTGTAAAAACCAGGACCGCCGTTAGAGGTGGTGGCACTAAGCCGTTTCGTCAAAAAGGAACCGGCCGGGCCAGGCAGGGAACTATTCGAGCTCCGCATATGGTGGGTGGCGGACGTGCACATGGTCCACATCCCAGAGATTATACCCAAAGATTGCCTAAAAAACTTGGCAAGCTTGCCCGACGTTCGGTGCTTTCATCAAAGACAAAAGAAAACAAAGTTATGGTTGTCGAAGATTTCAATTTCGATAAACCGCAAACCAAGAGAATTGTAGAGATTATTAAAAATTTACAAATTGATTCATCTAAAGTACTATTTGTGACTTCTGAGTTAGATAAAAATTTGGTTTTATCTGCCAGAAATTTACCGTATGCAAATGTTTATAAAGCGCCCGAATTTTCTGTTTATGACTTATTAAACGCACAGTATATAATTTTTCAAAAAAGTGCAGTAAATGTGGCAAATGAGGTATTAGCACCATGAAAGATCTCAGAGAAATTGTGAAACAACCGGTGTTGACTGAAAAAGCATTACGCCTAAAAAATACCGGAAATCAGTATATTTTTGAAGTGGCGAATAACGCGAATAAAATTGAAATAAAATCAGCTGTTGAAAATCGTTTTTCAGTACGGGTTAAGAGTTTAAGGGTAATGAATATCAAGCCTAAACCACGGCAAAGGTTTACCCGTGGTGGTCGCGTAACCGGATTTACATCAAAATGGAAAAAAGCCATTGTGACCTTGCATGAAGATGATAGACTGGACTTTCTTGAGAATTTATAAAGTGAGCTTTGGAGATTTATTATGGCTATGAAAAAATACAAACCATATACACCCGGACTTCGGTATCGAGAGGATATCGATTTTGCAGAAATAACGAAAGATGCACCCGAAAAATCCCTTTTAGAACCGAAAAAGCGATCAGGTGGTCGTAACAGCCAGGGACGAATTTCTGTCTGGCAACGCGGCGGAGGGCACAAACGTAAATATCGTCTGATTGACTTTAAGCGAAAAAAACACGGTATCCCGGCGACTGTGAATGCAATAGAATACGATCCGAACCGCACAGCAAGAATTGCACTGTTATTTTATGCGGATGGTGAAAAAAGATATATTATTGCACCTAATGGTTTGAAAGTAGGGGACAAGGTAGTATCCGGTGAAGATGCACCCATTAAAATTGGAAATTCTTTACCATTAAAGAGAGTGCCATTGGGTATGAACTTGCATAATATTGAACTAGTGCCTGGCAAAGGTTCTCAGGTTTGTCGGAGTGCTGGTTCATCGGCTCAATTAATTGCTAAAGAAGGCAAGTTTGGCTTAATGAAAATGCCCTCTGGTGAAATCAGGAGGTTCAATTTAAACTGCTTTGCGACAATAGGTCAGGTGGGTAATATTGAGCGTATTAATGTGTCTTTGGGAAAAGCCGGACGTTCCCGTTGGTTGGGGAGGCGACCACATGTTCGGGGAGTTGTTATGAATCCCATCGATCATCCGATGGGTGGTGGAGAAGGAAAATCCTCCGGTGGCAGGCATCCCACTTCACCTTGGGGTAAATTGTCCAAAGGGTTAAAAACCCGCAAGAAAAAGAATAAATCTGATGATTTAATTGTAAAAAGACGCAATCGATAGGAGTAGCGAATGGCTAGGTCGCTGAAAAAAGGTCCGTATATTGATCAAAAACTATTGAAGAAAATTCAAAACCTGAATGAACAGAATCAAAAGAAAGTGGTGAAAACCTGGGCTCGACGGAGTACCATTCCACCAGAATTTGTTGGACACACAATTGCTGTTCATAACGGAATAAAATTTATACCAGTTTATATCTCCGAAAACATGGTTGGACACAAATTAGGTGAGTTCGCCCTTACAAGAACTTTCAGAGGTCATGCAGGGCGATCCGAGAGAGCAACCAGGATTAAAAAATAAAAAAATTGAGGATGTGATTAAATGGAAGCGCGGGCAATCGCAAAATACTTGAGAACATCACCAACAAAAATAAGACGGGTGTTAGATTACATTAAGGAAAAAAATGTAGAAGATGCTCTTAATTTCTTGCATTTCTCAAAGAAGAGAAGCTCGGAGTACATAGAGAAAGCGCTTCGTTCTGCGGTAGCAAATTATTTTGAAGCATACGAAGGTAAAAGGTTAACGACTAAAGATTTGTATATAAAAAAAGTGACTGTGGATGGCGGCCCGATTTTAAGACGATTTCGTCCAATGTCCATGGGACGTGTCGGTCGGTTACGACGAAGAACCAGTCATTTAACTATCGTTATTGAAGATAGAGAATCTTAATAAACTGGAGGATGAGATTTGGGTCAGAAAACAAATCCTGTTGGTTTCCGCCTCAGTGTTTCTCGAAACTGGGATTCACAATGGTTTAATGAAAAACGTTTCGGCGAGACCTTAAACGAAGATTTACTGATTAGAAAATACATTCGGAAACGTATTCCCGATGGTGCGATTTCAAAAATAAAGGTGGAGAGAACTGCAAAAAAGGTTTTGCTTGAACTCAACACCGCACGCCCTGGAGTGGTGATCGGAAAAAAAGGCGCTGAAGTTGATAAATTGAAAGAAGAATTGAAAAAATTAATCGATAAAGATGTTCAGATTAATATCAAAGAGATCAAGCATCCGGAATTGGATTCGTTTTTAGTGGCTCAAAACATAGCAAGACAATTAGCAGGAAAGGTGTCCTTTAGGCGGGCAATGAAAAGAGCAATTACCTCCTCCATGAGGCTGGGCGCCGAAGGGATTAAATTGATTTGTTCTGGTAGATTGGGTGGTGCCGAGATGGCACGCGTGGAGTCTTATAAAGAAGGACGGATTCCGTTACATACATTACGTTCGGACATCGATTATTCCGATTATACCGCCCGCACCACATATGGGTCAATTGGGGTAAAAGTGTGGATTTGCCACGGAAATGTTCTGGAACGATAAAATCATTAAGGAGAAGAGATAATGTTATTGCCAAAGAGGATCAAATACCGAAAGCAACAGCGAGGCAGGATGCGGGGTGTAGCCCAACGGGGAAATTATATTGCTTTTGGACAGTATGGTCTTAAGGCTATGGAATCTCACTGGATAACCAGCCGGCAAATTGAAGCGGCTCGTATCGCAATGACCCGTTATATAAAAAGAGGCGGTAAGGTGTGGATTCGCATTTTTCCGGATAAACCTGTCACAAAGAAACCGGCCGAAACCCGCATGGGAAAAGGAAAGGGTGCACCGGAATATTGGGTAGCCGTGGTAAAACCTGGTCGGGTAATGTTCGAAATTGAAGGCGTTTCTGAGGAGATTGGAAGAGAAGCCATGCGCTTAGCCGCTCATAAGTTACCCATAAAAACCAAATTTGTGACTCGGGAAGAAG
The DNA here is from genome assembly GCA_964627635.1 of uncultured Calditrichaceae bacterium. Classification (GTDB taxonomy): domain Bacteria; phylum Calditrichota; class Calditrichia; order RBG-13-44-9; family RBG-13-44-9; genus CAZVKP01. The sequence goes on from CAZVKP010000024.1 coordinate 12,441, forward strand.
CAGGAGAATAATTTAATATGAAAACCAGTGAACTTAGAGAAATGACCCAGGAAGAGTTAAAGGGAAGATTGGAAGATTTATTGGATGAAATGTCTAATTTAAACATACAGAAGTCAACACATCAATTGGCTAATCCCAGTCGTATCAGACAGGTGAGGAAAGAGATTGCCACCATAAAAACACTAATGAGAGAATACGAGCTGGGCATTGCTAAACCGAAGACAGCAACAAACGAATAGGTAATTGGAAACTATGGAAAGAGGAACAAGAAAAAGTAGAATTGGTGTTGTGGTCAGCGACAAAATGGACAAAACTGCGGTTGTATCTGTTGTAAATCCTGTTAAACATCAAGTTTATAAGAAGTACATTAAAAGAACAACCAAGTTTAAAGCTCACGATGAAAAAAATGAATGTGAGACTGGTGATAAAGTCAGAATTATGGAGACTCGTCCGCTAAGCAAATCCAAGCGCTGGCGTATTACAGAAATACTAGAGAAAGTTAAGTAATTAAACCTGCTGAGGTTGTAGAAATGATACAGGAATATTCGAAACTTAATGTCGCAGATAATTCAGGAGCTAAAAAGGTTACTTGCATTCGGGTGTTGGGTGGAACCGGAAGGCGATATGCATCCATTGGCGATATTATAGTGATCAGTGTGAAAAGTGCTATTCCAAATGCACCGGTGAAAAGAGGACAGGTCTCAAAAGCAGTGGTTGTCAGGACAAAAAAGGAAATTCGAAGAATGGACGGAACATATATCCGTTTTGACGAAAATGCTGCAGTACTTTTAAATGATATAGGCGAACCAAGGGGAACCAGAATTTTTGGCCCGGTGGCTCGTGAATTGCGCGAAAGAAACTTTATGAAAATTATTTCCTTAGCACCAGAAGTTCTGTAAAAAGGGTGAGAATAATGAAGAAAGTAGTTAAAAACGATACGGTTGTGTTAAAGGCAGGCAATAATAGAGGGAAAACCGGTAAAGTATTAAAGGTGTTCCCAAAGGAAAATCGGGTTGTGGTGGAAGGTGTAAATTTAATTAAGCGCCATTCACGCCCAACCCAGCAAATGCCGCAAGGGGGCATTATTGAAAAAGAAGCACCGGTTAATATTTCAAATCTGAAAGTTATTTGCCCAAAGTGCAACCGGCCGACCCGAATTGGGATCAAATATTTAGAGGACAACAGTAAAGTACGCTTCTGTAAACATCCGGATTGTGGAGAAATTATCTAAAATGAAGGTTTGGGAATGAAAGATTATAAACCAAGATACCAGAAAAAATTTTTTGAAGAAATTGTTCCGGCTTTAAAAAAGCGCTTCGGTTATAAAAATGTAATGGAAGTTCCCCGGCTTAAAAAGATTACTTTGAACATGGGGATTGGTGAAGCCGTTCAAGAACCGAAAGCTTTAGAAAATGCGATTAATGATTTAACAATTATTAGCGGACAGAGACCAGCTTACAGTACGGCAAAAAAATCGATTTCTAATTTTAAACTTCGCCAGGGTATGAAAATTGGTTGTTATGTAACCATGCGGGGAGTGCGGATGTATGAATTTTTAGATCGATTTATCAATTTAGCAGTTCCCCGAATTCGAGATTTTCGCGGTCTTTCCGACAAAGCATTTGATGGTCGTGGGAATTATACGGTGGGCGTGAGAGAACAAATTATTTTTCCCGAAATAAATGTTGATAAGATTGACAAAATTCGTGGAATGGATATCACATTTGTAACAAATGCCAAAACAGATGAAGAGGCATATGAATTATTCAGGTCTTTTGGTATGCCGTTCAAACAATAAAAAGGAGATTTGATTTGGCAAGAAAATCACTTATAGCAAAATCTAAGAAAAAACCAAAATTTAAAGTTCGAAACTATAATAGATGTCAGCGGTGTGGTCGCCCCAGAGGTTATTATCGAAAATTCGATTTGTGTCGTATTTGTTTTCGTGAGTTGGCAAGTAAAGGCGAAATACCTGGCATAGTAAAAGCTAGTTGGTAAGCATTAGGAGAATAAAAGCATGAGCATGACAGATCCCATTGCAGATTATTTAACACGTATCCGAAATGCAATTCATGCAAATCACCGGCGCGTGGATATTCCGGCGTCCAATGTGAAAAAGCGCATGACTGAGATTTTATACGAACAAAAATATATCCGTAATTTTATTATTATTGAAGATGATAAACAAGGAATTATACGGATATTCCTGAAATTTGATAGAGAAGGAAATTCCATCATTCGTTACTTACAACGGGCGAGTACACCCGGTCGTCGCTATTATGTGGATGTGGATGCCATTCCTCGTGTCAAAAACAACATGGGTATTGCAATGATAAGTACTTCAAAGGGAATTATGACAGGACGCCAGGCAAAACGTGAGAATGCTGGTGGAGAAGTGCTTTGCTATATCTGGTAATTTTAAATCAAAGGAGTTAAAAAGTGTCTCGTATTGGGAAACTACCGATTCCGGTTCCAAATAATGTAGAAGTAAACATTAAAAAGGGAGTAGCCCACATTAAAGGTCCAAAGGGCGAAATTAAAACTCCCGTGAATCCTGAGATGAAATATGAAAAAAAGGATGATGAAATCATTGTCCAAAGGCCGAGTGAATCTAAAAAGCACCGTTCTCAGCATGGATTAACCCGTACAATAATTAATAATATGGTGCTAGGGGTAACAGAAGGGTTTAGTAAGAGTCTGGATATCGTTGGTATCGGTTTTAAAGCGGAAAAACGCAGCAGCGGTATTCTTATTACCGTGGGATTTTCACATCCGATATACTTCGTTCCTCCGGAAGGTATAAATGTTGACATACCAACGCCTACAAAAATCGTGGTTTCAGGAATCGACAAAGTATTGGTTGGACAGGTTGCTGCGAAAATCAGGTCATTCAGACCACCGGAGCCATATAAGGGTAAGGGAATTCGTTACGAAGACGAAAGAGTGAGACGAAAAGCAGGTAAAACAGCAGGTTAAACATTTAACTTAGTTGGAGTTTAATTGAGCCATGAAACACGGTAGGAAAAGAAAAAAAAGAATTTACGGTACAAGTGAGCGGCCGCGTCTGGTTATTTTCAGGAGCCTAAATTATGTTTACGGACAAGTTGTAGATGATTCACAACAAAAAACCATTACCCTGAACGATTCAGAATTCCAACTTG
>CAZVKP010000025.1:0-15353 GCA_964627635.1 uncultured Calditrichaceae bacterium
CAGGTATTGGCAGACTGGGAATTGTCGATTTCGACAGGGTGGATGAAAGCAATCTACAACGGCAGCTTCTTTTCTCCCAGCAAGATGTAGGTCGGTCAAAACTGGAAGCCGCGAAAGACAGATTAGCCGGCATCAATCCGCACCTTCAAATTGACTCTCATGAAACGCGTCTCACTTCCGAGAATGCTATGGAGATTTTTAAAGATTATGACGTTATCGTGGATGGCACCGATAATTTTCCCACCCGTTATCTGGTAAACGATGCATCGGTTTTGCTGGGAAAACCGAATGTTTACGGCAGTATATTTCGTTTCGAAGGTCAGGTGAGTGTGTTTTACGCCAATGAAGGTCCTTGTTACCGCTGCCTGTATCCTGAACCGCCACCGCCCGGACTGGTGCCGAGTTGTGCGGAAGGCGGTGTGCTGGGTATCTTGCCGGGAATCATCGGTTCTCTGCAGGCAATGGAGACTATTAAACTGATTACCGGAATCGGCGAAAACTTGATCGGACGTTTGATCCTTTTCGATGCACTGAATCTGAATTTCCGGGAATTAAAACTGCGGAAAAATCCGGATTGTCCGGTTTGCGGTGAAAATCCGACTATTCACGAACTAATTGATTATGAGGAATTCTGCGGTGTCAATTTCGGAGAAGAGGAACAGAAGACTGATAACATCGCACAGATTTCTCCGCAGGAGCTTAAAGCAAAATTTGATAGTAACGAAGACATTTTTATTCTGGATGTGCGGGAACCGCACGAATGCCAAATTTCTAATTTGGATGGTTATTTAATTCCGCTTCACGAGCTGCCCAAACGAATCCATGAATTGGATTCTTCAAAAGAAATGGTGGTACACTGTCGAATGGGACAGCGGAGTGCCAAAGCCATTGAGTTTTTGAAAAAAGCTGGTTTCAGTAAGACAAAGAATCTGGCAGGCGGGATCAACGCCTGGGCAGAGCAGATTGAACCGGATATGCCGGTGTATTAAGTTAAGAAGTTTATTCTGGTTAATTGAATATAATATTAACACCCTGCTTTAGCGGGGTGCATTAAAAGCTAAAATCTTTTCAAATTAACCGCTTTAGCCCTGCCTGGCAGCAGACAGCGGTTATCAAAATTCAACCGGTTTTATTAAATCGCATTATGAGTTAATATAAATTTACGGGCATCATTGATTTTCAGTGGTGCCTTTTTTCTCTAAAATTGAAAAGGGCTTTTTCCTCTGTTTGGCTCTGTATAAAAATATGATTATATTTGAAACTTCAAAATGAGGTGGACATCAAATATGTCAACAGAGATAAAACAATAAACCAAGAGGAGGAAATACAATGTTAAAGAAAGAAGTCGTCAAAGCTCTCAATAAACAGGTTTCCATGGAAGAATTTGCCGCCCGGTCTTATCTCGTTTTAGCGGTTTGGGCAGATCACGCCGGTTACGAAGGCGCTGCGAATTTCCTGCATCAACAATCACAGGAAGAATACGGACACATGCATAAATTCATAAAGTTTTTACTGGATGCCGGTGAAAAACCGGAAATTAGTACTTATGAAGAACCGCTTCCTCAACCGGATTCGTTTAGAAGTTTATTTGAAACCGGGTTAAAGCATGAGAAAAGCGTGACCCAATCGATTCACTCCATGGTCGATCTGGCATGGCAGCAGAAGGATTTTGCGTCTTTCAATTTCCTGCAATGGTTTGTCGAAGAGCAAGTTGAAGAAGAAAACACCTTCAACACCATTCTGGATAAGATTGAAATGATTGAAAAGCAGGGTGGCAGCCTTTACATGCTGGACCGGGAGCTGGCTGCAAGGGCTGGCAACTAAGTTTTGGTTGATTTGAAAATAATTCTTTAAAGCCAGGGTTTTTGCTCTGGCTTTTTTTATGGGCTTATCACCAGAAAAGGTGAGGCTACAAATAGCATAAGCCACAGCGACAAGGGTCTTAAGAACACCTAGCGTGCTGTGTAAAAATACTTTTAAAGAGTACAAGACTACACGCCGAGCTCTCGTTCGGATGGAAACATTTTTACATCATTTAAGTTGGTTCTAGATATTTACTATAGCTGTTTTTGAATAAATTTAAAGCAACTCGGTTTAATTGAAGGTTGACTTATAAGCTCATTAGAAAATTTAAAGCTTTGCAAAAAGAGACCAAAACAAAGAGATTATTTATGAAAATCCAAATCGAGCCATACTTAATTTAATTCCATATTACTTCAAGGCCTTCAATTTTATTAAATTCTTTTTCACTTGAAATGATTGGTATTTCTAACCATCTGGCAGTTGATAAAATTAATCTATCGTGTAATTCTTTAAAAAAAGTACCTTCTGCAACCCTCAAAATTTCTGGTGTTAAGTCAACAACACTATAAAGTGACGCTGATTCTATTTTGGTCAAAGTCGCAGTTAAGTCGATTTCAATGCGGTGTTTTTCTGAAAGATACATGATTTCCATCAGGCTTACAACAGAAATAAAGAAATGATTATCAAAATCATTGAGTATCTCAACAGCTTTAGGCCCGATGCGACCTGCCGCCGCAAAGTGACGAACTAATGCTACAGTGTCTAACAAATATTTCATACTTCAGAGCCCTTTTTCAAAATGGATTCACTCAATTCTTCTCGGATTGATTTAAGTTCAGAATCAAGATCCATAATTTTTTCAAAGCCCTTATTTTTCCAAATTCCTTTTAGACTAATTCGCTTTTTGGGCTGGACTTCTTCTGATAGAAGGTGTGTTAAAAACGTCTCAGCTTCATCAAGTTTATTTTCAGGAAGTTGTGTGATTTTATGCTTCAATTCTATTTTTTTAATTGCTTTTGAATGCATAACAAATTCCCAATAAATTCAAATTATTAATACTTTTTAACAACTTAAGTATTACTATAACAAAGTTTAACTATAATTTGTAATGAAAACAAATAGAAATACCATTGCAAAACCTCACCAATGGGAAGAAATTGATGCGATTCTGGAAAAATTGAGCTAAAGCTCAGGACTATTAATTGCCACAAATGCTCCCGAATGGAAATCCGTCTTTAGGGTTATTAAGTTCCAGAGGTAAAATATTGTCCACATTTTTACACCTGCACATTAGAATTTGCAGCTCAGATTTCAAACGTCCGGGAGTGGAAGCCGATGTTGGCATCCGATACATCGGGATTTCGGTTTTCAACTGCCTGCAATTTCCCGTTCTCATCAAAAGCCTGAACCCGGATGGTGTGTTCTCCCGGCTTGGATTTAAAATAATAACGCCACTGTAACCAGGTCAATGGACTAAGTGCCGGCTTACGCAATTCTGCTTTCTGCCAGGGACTGTCATCAATCTGTACTTCAACATTGCTGATCCCCCGCTCACCGGACCAGGCAATGCCACCAGTTGGAATTTTACCTGCTTGGGTTAGCTGATTCTCGGCAACATTATCAATAACGGATGAGGTATAAACATATGCTTCTTTACTCCATCCCCGGTCCACCCAGTAACCGGCGCCTTCATAGTCGATCACTTCCAGACTGGTAATCCACTTTGGTTGCTTAATACCATATCGGTTGGGAATATAAATCCGCAACGGAAAACCATGTTCAACCGGCAATGGTTTTCCATTCATTTCATAAACCAGAAGCGTGCGGTCGTCCTGAATATCCTTCATATCCACACTTTCGTAAAAGCCATCTGTCGCCCTCAAATAAACCTGTATTGCTTCCGGAAGCATTCCCACTTCCTCCAACAAATCCTTTAAACGAAGTCCGGTCCAGAGAGCGGTGCTTATCAAAGATCCTCCGATACTATTTGAAATACAGGAAAGAGTGATATATTGGGACACAGAAGGAAATGTTTTCAGCTCCTCAATAGTGAATTCTCTAGAGGTTTCAACCAATCCGCTTACCGTCAGCCGCCAGTCATTTATATTGACCTGGGGCGGACGGGTGTTAATGTCGATTCGATAAAATTCCGTATGCGGTGTTATTTCGGGTCGAGTGCCGGGAGCAGGCTGGATTCGATTCGTCAATTCTGACCTTGGGGGAGAGGCGGCGGGACCGGATGTCGCTTCGGGACGAAACAAATTTGAAGCAGATACAATTGACGAACTGGCCCTTTTTTGAAGAGCATAAATGAATCCTGATAGTCCGGTTACCAGCGCTACTGCACTTAATCCGATTAAATATATAAATCCACGCCGGGAAATTCGAACATCTTCTTTCGGTTGAACATCTGACGAAATATTATTGAGTAACCGGGCAAATATCCAGCCCCAGGCTGAAAAAACAACCAGCAACCACGCCGAACTCCAAACCATGCCGGGGGAAGGAAATCCCAAATAGATATTGATGAGGATAAAACCAACCGCCAGCACCAACCCGCTGATTAAACCGGCTTTCTTTAACCATAAAGATTTCTTCCTTCCAATTAATGCTAAAAGAATGCCCCATACTCCGGCGGCAACAGCAAACTGGAGCAACGCAATAATTTGTTCAGCCAGCTTGGATGCCCCTGATACATCTTCAAAACCGATTCGTATTATGACGCCGGAAATCAAGTGAATGCCAAAAGTAACCACCGAACCGGGTAACACCCGTGCCATAAAGTCAAACAGATTAAACGGTACAAATGGTAATCCGGCTGCTTGATCTGCAAAATAGATGAAAACGATGAAGGGAATGCTCAACAATATGCCAAGGAGAAATCCGGTTTTTAATGAATGCGGTTTCACAGCAATTCTCCTTTTCAAATCCGATAATTGGATATATTTGATGAAATCAATTTAATTAATTTTATAGAAATAACAAAATTTTTAAAAGAGCAGATGGGTGATATATTTTTAAACTATTTTATCTTTCAAAAGCTAAAAACGCATTTTATACGAAGGGAACTAAATAAGGTTTGCTTTTTTGCAACCTGCAAAATATTTTAATAGTCAAACTATGGGGTTCAATTTGTATCAATGCATTTGTATTATTAAATTTCAAAAATAAAACAATTAGCGGGAAAAAATGAAAACAATCCATAGAATTGTAATTGGTGACTCAAGAAACATGGAAGAATTAGAAGACTCGTCAGTCAATCTTATTGTTACCTCACCCCCCTATTGGCAGTTAAAAGATTATGGGGCCGAAAGTCAAATTGGTTTCAATCATTCATATGAAGAATACATTAATAATCTAAACTTGGTTTGGAATGAATGTTTCCGGGTACTCCATCCTGGTTGTCGGATGCTCATAAACATCGGTGACCAATTTGCAAGAGCTGTTTATTATGGTAGGTACAAGGTAATCCCAATCAGGACAGAAATCATAAAATTTTGTGAAAGTATTGGTTTTGATTATATGGGAGCAATCATCTGGCAGAAGAAAACTACCATGAACACCACTGGTGGTGCGACTGTTATGGGTTCCTATCCATATCCGAGAAACGGGATTGTAGAAATTGATTATGAATTTATTTTAATATTCAAAAAACCAGGCAACCAACCAAAAGTTAGCAGAGAATTAAAAGAAAAATCAAAAATATCAAAAGAAAAGTGGAAAGAATATTTTTCAGGGCATTGGTATTTTAATGGTGCTCGTCAAGATGGCCACATTGCAATGTTTCCCGTTGAACTTCCTAAAAGAGCCGTAGAAATGTTTACTTTTATTGGAGAAACTGTACTAGATCCATTTTTAGGAAGTGGAACAACTTCATTCGCTGCAATTATATTAAATAGAAATTCGGTAGGCTATGAAGTTAACCAAGAATTTCTACCAACAATTAAAGCAAAGCTACATACTCAAGAAAACTCTTTGTTTAACGATTTTGAATTAAAGATAAAAAAACAAAAAAACACCGTAATAAATTTGAATTCAAATAAAAGTAAATTGAAGTATGTTTTTAGTGATCCCGTAAAATTCAACAAAAAGATAGATCCTAACAAATTAAAATTTGGATCTAAAATAAATATTGAAGACGGAAAAAGAGGAGTTAACAGAGAAGAATATTATATAGTTAAAGAAATTATTGATTCCAATTTAATAAAATTAAACAATGAATTAAAAGTAAGATTGCTTGGAATTAAACCAAATCTCCACCAAAGAAATAATGCATTAAAATATCTTGCAAAGAAAATCTTAAAACGTCAAATTTTTCTGAAATTTGATGAGTGCAAATATGATAAAGACAACCAACTCTTGGCTTACATTTATTTAAAAAATAAAACTTTCATTAATGCTCATCTAATAAAAGAGGGATTAGCAGAAATAGATATAGAATTTCCTTTTAAATATCAATCAAAATTTGAAAAATTATCCAATGGGATTAACATTCATGAAAACATAAATTAAAATACCTTTTGATGAAGTAAAAGAGCTACTAGGAACCGAAAAATTTGAATTTCCAAAATACTCCACGCAGATTATAAATCTCGCTAATCAGAATGCACAAGGTACCAGGCCTGCGGTTGTTGGGCAAATGAGTGAATTAATTCAAGAATTTTCAGGTCAAACAATAGAAGAATGGGAAAATTGGTATTTAGAAAAACATCCCGAAGCAATACAAAAGGCATCACAAAAAATTAAAGAAATGATTGAAAAATTTAAAGATGTCATTAATCAAATTGATGAAGAAATGATCACAAATTGGGTAAAAGATTTGTTAATAATTAAAACCTTCATTGGTTTGAGATTCCAAGAAGCTATTTTAAGAAAAGTTGCTAGTCTCACTAATACAACTTACAAATTGGCCAGTAGGCTTGATGAATCACAGGGAATTGATGGATATATAGATGACCAACCTGTAAGTATTAAACCAATAACTTACAAAACCAAGAAAGCGCTCAGAGAAAAAATTGATGTTAAATTCATTTATTATGATAAGAAAAAAGACGGAATTGCAATTGATATTGAGGATCTATTATAGATTTTTCTTATGAATTAACCACGTGGTTAACTGGCTTACCTTATTTTATAAAACAGATTATAAACTAGCTTTATAAATAAACAAAATTCCAAAAAAATATACAATAACGCATTTTTCTATTGGAAGCCATAAAAGTGTGGAGTATATTTAGAATCGTTTTCAATAAGGGAATTTTGGTGTGTTCCAGTTGTTTTAATTTGCGTTGCCCGGATTCGTATAAGCGTGGGAACTAATATTATTTTGTAATCACGTAGTGTATTTTGGCGATATGTGATTAAAAATTTCGTTAAGAAATTGTTGATCAAAATTTTATGGTAAGCATAAATGCCCAGTTTCGTTGGTAAGACATTTCTACATTATAAAATTGTGGAGCAAATCGGGCAGGGTGGAATGGGGGTGGTTTATAAAGCCCATGATACCAAACTAGATCGAACCGTTGCCATCAAATTCTTGCCGCATCAAATTTCGAACAATGCGGAGGAACGCCAACGATTTATCATCGAAGCCAAATCCGCCGCAGCGCTGAATCATCCCAATATTGCTACCATTCATTCCATTGAAGAAGCAGACAATGAGATATTCATTGTGATGGAGTATGTTGAGGGTTGGGAGTTAAAGAATTTTATTGACATCCCCCTAAATCCCCCTTCAAAGGGGGACTTTTCATCTCCCGCCCTTCGAAGTGGGGATGTTCTTCCAATCGAAAAAATCACCAACTACGCTATCCAAATTGCAGAGGGTCTGCAAGCTGCTCACAAAAAAGGAATCGTGCACCGTGATATAAAATCCGCAAATATCATGATCACTGACGAAGGTAAAATTAAGATCATGGATTTTGGTTTAGCTCAAATGGGCGCCGGTAGTCAAATGACAAAAATAGGCACAACCGTGGGAACCACAGCCTACATGTCGCCCGAACAAGCCAGGGGAGATATTGCTGATGAACGGTCCGATATTTGGTCCTTTGGAATTGTTCTATATGAACTGTTAACCGGAGAGCTACCTTTTAAAGGCGCTTACGAACAATCCATTCTTTATTCAGTCATTAACGAAGATCCCGAACCAGTTTCTCAGTTGCGGCAAAATATCAGCACAACTCTGCAAAAAATCGTCACAAAATGTTTGAATAAAAATCCTGATCAACGATATCTTTCTTTTTCTGAAGTTATCAGTGAGCTACAAAAAAAGGATATCAAGTCTTGGGATAATACAGACTTGGACTTTGATGATCAGCAGAAATCAAATTTTCAATTGCAAAATTTTCTGCTGAGAAAAAGGATGATTATTCTTATTCCTATCTTAATTGTTTTTCTTGTCTGCATGGCAATGATTTTTTCCCCCAGTCGGCAAATCATAGCAAATCTATTCAACTTTGATCGTGTTCCACAAAAACAACACCTATTGGTGCTCCCGCTAAAAAATATTGGCGGAGATCCTAATCAGCAGGCTCTATGTGATGGATTGGTGGAAACACTTACCAGTAAACTTTCGCAATTGGAGCAATATCATAATTCTTTGTGGGTAGTGCCCGCCAGCGAAGTACAACAAAACAACATAAAAAGTGCAAGTGAAGCGCAGAAGTTGTTTGGCGTTAATTTAGCTGTATCCGGCAGCCTCCAAATTCTGAATGACATTTATCGATTAACATTAAATCTGATTGATACTAAATCCTTGCGTCAACTCCATTCTTCAATAATTGATATAAAGGCGTCCTCTCTCACCAAATTGCAGGACCAATCTGTGGTAAAAATGCTGGAAATGTTAAGTCTTGAATTAAAACCGGAATTTCAGGAAGTTCTTCGGGCAGGTGGTACAACCGTACCAGGTGCTTACGAATTTTATCTGCAGGGAAATGGATACCTTCAGCGATATGAAAATGTTGAAAATCTGGATGCCTCAATTACATTATTTGAAAAGGCGATTCAACAGGATTCCAATTTCGCTCTTGCCTATGCAGGATTGGGAGAAGCCTATTGGCGAAAGTACGAAACATCAAAAGAAACTCAGTGGATAAATCACGCACTGAGAAACTGTGAGACCGCTATTCAAATTGACAAACAGCTTGCACCGGCAAATGTTACTCAGGGTAATATTTATACCGGCATGGGGAAATACCATAAGGCATTAGAAAGTTTTCAGAAAGCTTTAGCGTTTGATCCTGCAAATGCCAACGCCTACCGTGGAATGGCGAAAGCTTTCGAAGCGTCGGGAGAATTAGAAAAAGCAGAATCTACCTATATGAGAGCGATACAATTAAAGCCGGATTATTGGGCAGGTTATAATGATCTGGGTGTTTTCTATTTTAAAAATAGTCGATATAAAAAAGCGATCGAACAATTTAAACAAGTGATCGAACTTACACCGGATAACTATCGCGGATACAGCAACCTGGGTGGTATGTATTACTTTTTGGAACGATGGTCCGAGGCTCGGAAAATGTTCGAAAAAGCATTTGAAATTAAAAAGACTTACCAGGTCGCTTCAAACCTGGCGACACTCTATTATATAGAGGGGAATTTTGCCGAGGCTGCCCGGGTATATGAAATAGCATTGGATTTGAGTAGCCACGATTTCGTGGTATGGGGCAATTTAGCCTCAACCTATTATCGTTTGCCAAACATGGGTGAAAAGGCAATAAAAACATATTATCGTGCGATTGAACTGGGAGAAGAAAGAAGAAGCATCAATCCCAGCGACCCTGATGTGTTATCGAATTTAGCCGGATATTATTCAATGGTCGGAGATTCCTCCAAAGCGGTTGAACTTGTTGAACAAGCAATTCAACTTGATCCGGATGATGCACGGATCATGTATCAGACGGGAACCACTTATGAACAGCTGGGTAATCGGGAATTGGCAATCCAATGGATTGGAGAGGCGTTAGAAAACGGATATTCAAAATCAGAAATAGAAAACCAGCCGGAACTTCGTGAATTAATAGCAGACGCACGCTTTCAGAAAATACTAAAAAATGTTCCTCAGAAATGAGTGACTTTAAAATTGGGATTAATTTAAGAAAACCATAAAAAACCAACATTTTCAACACAAACATACAATTTAGGAGACCAATCATGAAAAGAAATGTCATGTCAATAATTGCTCTGGTTTTTACAGTTTTATTTTATAGTTTTGCAAATAACTCCGGTGAAGCAAATCCCGCAAACCAACCAAGTCAGGTGAAAGAGCACAAACTTTCCATTCAAAAAGTAAAAAATAAATGGAAAGTGGTGGATGAGATGGATACCACCAAAACCATGGTAAAGGCAAAGCGTGGAGAGCGAATTGTTTGGATAGCGAAAGGCTCGGATGTTTATTTCCAGTTTATGGACCAAAAATTGTTTGGTGACTATACCCGTTCCCTAAAAAACGGACAGAGGCTGGTTTTAACAATTGGAAGTCAGGCGAAAGGCGGTCCCAATCGATATGCGGTATTTTGTATGGCGGATAAAGCATTTGCCACCGGTGAGTCACCGCCGGTGATTATTATTGAGTGATTCTATTTGTAATCTTACTTTCGGAGAGATAATCCGGGAAGTCTAAGATAAAGTTTATCTGTTTACTTACGGTATGCCGATTTTGAGAATGAGTTGACTCCTTTTCCCACTATGAACTACTACATGAGTGGTCGGTGCAAAAAGAATTCTAAAAGTTGCCTCCGCTTCTGACATTTAATCCGGAGCAGCCAACTTTTCCTTTAAATAACTAAACTTGTTTTCGATATAATATTTTCTCATAGGTTCCTCCAGAACAGAACCGAGCTTAACCTTAAAATCTTTTTCCTTATAATTATCTATTTTATCAATCATACTGTTTTTTTGCTCTCGTGTTAAATCAGGTAGGGGAATTCCTTTTCTCAGTAAAAACTCAATGTCGAAAGCATCCCTGATTTCATTTCTGTCCATTAGAGCGTTAATTTTATTTTTCATGGTTTGTTCAAGTGTATGAGTTCTCAAAATGACCTGAATGGTACTGAATTTTGAATACGCAATCCGGTCCTGAAAATCCACTTCTTCTGATTCTTTTCTAATTTCTATTTTAAGCCGTTTGGGGTATTTACCGGACCTGATCTCAAATAGAAGCGAATAAAATTTCATCTGGGAATCCGTTAAATCATATTGCTGCTGTAATACACTCCTGAATTTTTCAAAATAGCTATCCAATTGAATTTGTTTAATAAACCAAAAATCGAGGTCCACTGAATAACGTTCCAAATCATGACACAGGCGTAACATGCTACCGCCACCAAAAACCAAAGGCTGTAGCAAGCGGGAATTTTGTAATTTTTCCAACGTTTCCATTTCAAAAATTTCGTGTTTCTCAAATATATTCATTTTTTTCAATTAATTTTTGTGTTCTTATGGGAAAACTACGAGCCAGTTGTTTAAATTTATCCATATTCAATTTGTTAACATCCAGCGAGGCTCTGTCAAAATTATACCGTCCAAGTGATTTCAAATAAATCGCATCAAGAAACGCCTTTTCCGGAAGTGCAATGAAAAACCCCTTCTCTTTACGAAATCCAAAATATAATTTCTTGTTTATTTTTATGAAATTAAAGACCGTATTTTCCACAGCCTGTTCTTTTGTTCGATTCACAGCGATCGATTCAATGAAATCCTGCTGCATCTGAGTGGTAATTTCATAATAATCAAGCGCGGTCATAAGCGATATATAGGACGGTACCTGAAGAACGTTTGCCAGTATAAATTTTTGTTCACGGTACAGAGATATCCATTTGTCTTTTAAAACATACACATTCCTTTTTAGTCGAATCAATATACCCTTTTTGACATAACGGTTTGCAGCCACTTTAGCAGATTCCTTAGAAATCCCAAGAATTCTAGCAATTTCCTCATGTCCGAAATATAGTTTTTCTATCCTATTTAATTCCAAATATTTCATAAGCACATATAATAAACAAATTTGTTAATTAAATATACTTGATAATTGTTTTTTGGTCAAGTGATAATGTGCCTCACAATTCTGAGATAATAGTCATGGAATTTTTTAAATTCCTCTCAAAGAAGTTGTTTTGACAAAATTTAAGTAAACCGATTCAGAAAATTTACTTTAATAAATCGGTTCAAATTAAAAAGTGAAAACTCGGTGTACTTTATTTGTCGTAAAGGGTTGTCTTGAGAATTGTTTATTTAATTATTCAAAAATTAAAACTTGATTTTTATCAATTAAAAATATTATCTTGAAATTAAATAATATTTAACATTATTAATCTAAATGCAAAACGGTCTCAATAACAGGGATATTAACAAGTTAATATTGTTACCAATATCTATTATGCATTATTTAGGTAAATTTCACTTATAATAGATAATACAAATATCCAGAAATTATAAGGAAAGAGGATATTTTATGAAGCCAAAAATACTTTTCATTCTCTTTACTTTCACTTCAATTTTGAACTTCTCATTTTCACAAAATTTTGAAAAACAAATCGCCGTGCTGGACCTAGATCCCATTGGTATTACCGACAACGAAAGCAAAACTTTGACTGACCGTCTGAGGAGTGAACTGGTTTCTTCGGATGAATTCACGGTCATTGAAAGAAATGAGATGAACGAAATTTTAAAGGAACAAGGTTTTCAGCAGACCGGATGTACTTCTGACGCCTGCGCGGTGGAAATCGGTCGATTATTGAATGTTCATCGCATCGTTGCCGGCAGTATTGGGAAAGTCGGAGACCTCTACACCATCTCTCTGCGCATGATTGATGTGGAAACCGGTGTCATCCTGTTCACGGTGACTGAAGATTGTGCCTGTCCCATAGAAAAAGTCCTGACAACCTCCATGAAAAATATTGCCCAAAAATTAGTGGATATGAGCAAAGGGAGAGCTGTTTCGGAAGGCATATTAACAGGAAGTGGTGACATCTACTTAAAATCAGATCCCTCAGGCGCTTCTGTTACGCTTGATGGGAAATCTGTAAATCAGGTTACACCAACAACTTTGCGGGGGATTGCTGCCGGTGAACACCGGGTAAAAGTGGTGAGAGGAGATTATGTGGGCAGCAAAGTAGTTAATGTGCTTCCCAATGAAATTACTCAAGTCACCATCTCATTGAGTAAAGCCATTGGCGGGCTGAAAGTGTATTCCAATCCGCCGGAAGCTAATATTTATAGAAGATCAATATTATGGTCGAACACCCACAGTGATATCTGATTTACCTGCAGGGGAATATTTACTTTCTTTACAAAAGGTTGGCTATCTAAATGTAGAAAAAAGTATAAAAGTAGTTGGCGATACTTTTACAGACGTTGAAGTTGAATTTGTAAAACCGGCATCCTTACATATCAGCAGCCAACCACCCAATTCCACCGTAAACATTCAAGGCCAGGAAGTGGGTAAAACTCCTTTAACGGTCGATAGTTTATATCCGGAGAGAACTTACTTGCAGGTGTCCGCAGACGGATATAAAACAGAACGCAGGTATGTGAATTTAAAAGAAGCAATCCATACCAAAGAACATTTTGAGTTAAAAAAGTTACCCTCACTGCAAATTTCCTCCGAACCCTCCGGTGCCCGAGTCTATATAAATGAAAATTTTAAGGGCATGACACCCATTAAATTAAATAATTTACAGGATGAATATTTACAGGTATCGGTAAAGAAAAAACACTACAAAGACTGGAGCAAAGATCTGGCTTTGTCTGCCGGAAAGAATGAAATGTTGAATGCAGAACTCCATCGTATGCAGGGGCATCTGGAGATTTTGACAGAACCTGAGGGCGCTGAAATAACTTCAAACGGAGAAAAAGTCGGTGAAACCCCATATTCAAATACTTTGTATTATGGAGAATATGATCTGACAATCAGTCACCCAAAATTTAAAACTATATCAGAGAAAATTGAGTTGGAAACTTCCTCAATGGAAAAGAATTTTAAGCTTGAATTTAAAACCGGCACGCTTTCACTTTCCGGTTATCCCCCGGGTGCTTCTGTTTTTATCGATGGAAATGAACAAAACAATAAAACCAATAATTATGAACTTCCGGTTGGTGAACACCAGATAGAAGTTGAGAAGCCAGGTTACCAAAGTCTCTCAACTTCTGTTAACATTCAACCAGATCGCACTTTTACACTGGATGGCTCGCTGGACCGGAAAAACACCGGCGAAGCTTTGTTACGCTCCATAATACTACCCGGCTGGGGACAGGCCTACCAGGGTAAGAATTCTCGCAGTGTTGTATATCCAATGTTATTTATAGGTGCTGCGGCAGGCAGCTATTTTTGGGGAGTTAAGGGCTATAACAGTGCCATTGATGACTATGATGCGATTAGAGACAAGTATCTGTCCGCATTTGAAGCCTCGGAAATAAATTCCTTCCGCCAAGAGATGCACCAGGCTTATGATGATATAGAGACAAAGGAAAATCTCCGCAATATGTTTTTCATGACCGCCGGCGCGATATGGTTGTGGAATGTGCTGGATGCCTTGATATTGCCGCCGGGGTATGAAAGCAGTGTTCGATTTTCAGGTAAAATGAATCAAGGCACCATAAAAGCAGGAATAAGTTTAAAATTTTAAATTACTGACCCTCCTTTAATTCCCCCCTATCAGTGGGGATGCCGAAGGCAGGGGGGTAAGAAAATTTAAAGCTGAAGAAAAGTTGCGTAGGAGAAAATAACAGTAATTAAAGACAAATGGATTTAAAAATGAGTTTTAGACTATTGAAAAGTAACCTCTGGTAGAAAAATTATAAGCACCCCCCTTTAATTCCCCCCTGTCAGGGGGGATATAGGGGGGTCAATAAAATTTTAAGGGTTTCATAGAATTCATGAATTTTCTAAAAGAAGATCTTAAAAAGCGAGGACTTATTACCTCCGGTTTTCACTTACCTTATAATCCTGAGCTTGTGGAGCGGGCAAAGGAATTAAGAAAGGAAATGACTCCGGCGGAAAGAAAATTATGGTACGGATATTTACGCAACTTCAAATACAAGGTTTACCGCCAGCGCCCTATCGATCATTATATAGTTGATTTTTATTGTCACAAATTAAAGTTGGTCATTGAAATCGATGGAGGTAGACATTTTACAACAGATGGAAAAGAATATGATGCGTACCGGACGGAAGTGCTTCAATGCTACGGATTAAAAATCTTAAGATTTACAAATTCGGAAATACTCAAAAATTTTAAGGGCGTGTGTAGAGTGTTGGATGAAATTACCCCCCTTTAATTCCCCCCTATCAGGGGGGATGCCGAAGGCAGGGGGGTAAGAAAATTTAAAGCTGAAGAAAAGTTGCGTAGGAGAAAATAACAGTAATTAAAGACAAATGGATTTAAAAATGAGTTTTAGACTATTGAAAAGTAACCTCTGGTAGAAAAATTATAAGCACCCCCCTTTAATTCCCCCCTGTCAGGGGGGATATAGGGGGGTCAATAAAAGGAGTGGGGATGCCGAAGGCAGGGGGGTAAGAAAATTTAAAGCTGAAGAAAAGTTGCGTA
>CAZVKP010000026.1:0-15229 GCA_964627635.1 uncultured Calditrichaceae bacterium
GCTTTGGAATTAATGAATAAGAATTTTGGAGATTATCAGGAAATTCATCCAAATGATCATGTAAATTTTGGCCAATCCACCAACGATACATTCCCGACGGCAATTCATCTTGCAGCGCTTGATTTGTGGACAAAATTAAGCCCCATATTGGAAAACTTAGCGGCCTCTTTTGAACAGAAAGGCAAAGAATTTCATCACGTCATAAAATCAGGTAGAACCCATCTACAGGATGCAACCCCTGTTCGGTTGGGTCAGGAATTTAGGGCGTATGGACAAGCAGTACGGCAATCTTTAAGCTCGTTTGAAGCCGCTGCAAATGAATTGAGCGAATTGCCAATCGGTGGGACCGCCACCGGCACCGGACTAAATGCACCCCAGGGCTATCAGAAGATGGTGGTGGAAGAGTTATCCCGCTTAACTGGATGGGATGATTTGCGTCCGGCAGTCGATCTCAGGGAAGCCATGCAGAGCCGTCAGGCGGTTGCAGCCATGTCTGGGGCCCTCCGGAATTTAGCCCTGGAATTGACCCGAATTGCCAATGATTTGCGCTTACTATCTTCCGGTCCTGCCACCGGATTGGCGGAAATTTTGCTTCCCACTGTCCAGCCAGGTTCCTCGATTATGCCGGCTAAAGTGAATCCTGTGATGGCGGAATGCCTGAACATGATTGCTTATCAAATTATGGGTAACGATACCGCAATTGCCATGGCAGTTCAAGCCGGACAAATTGAATTAAATGTTATGATGCCACTAATGGCACATAATCTATTACAGAGTTTTCGGTTGTTGATAAATTACCTGCCTGTTTTCATCGAAAAGTGTGTTTCCGGTATAACAGCAAATGAGGCAAAATGTAAGCACTATCTCCATAGCTCTGCAGCATTAGGAACGGTTTTGAATCCGGAGATTGGTTATCAAAGAACCTCGGAACTGATAAAAGAATCATTCGAGAAAAATAAATCTATACGAGATTTGGTGATAGAGAAGGGTATTTTATCGCAAGAAAAAATGGATAATTTACTCGATCCGGAAAAATTGACCGGGGAGAAATAAAAAATTTTAATTTCAACTGAAGAAATAATGAAAGTAAATTTTATACTTTGATATATTATGGCAGAGATTACTTAATAATATTTTAGAAATAAGGACTTGAATATGGAATGGGGAATTACTTGTTTTTTTCAGAATCAAGAGGATTTTTCTATTGTAAAGGAAATTGCACCGCAATACCCGATTCGCTATATTGAAATCCGCGGTGAGCAACCTTTTTTTTCTCCTCAGGATATCACGGAAGAAAACCTGAGTTTTTTTCAAAATGTTATTAAGGAAACCGGACTCCAAGTAACACTTCATTCAACTTTTTATGATATTAATCTTGCGACATTAAATGAATATTTGCGAAAAGCAACCATGGAATGTTACCGAAAATATATTGATCTCGGCCATACCGTTGGTGCAGAGATAATGGTGCTTCATGCGGGACATATTCATAGGGACATTACTTCAATTCCTGAATTAAAGAGAACAGCCCGCAATAACCTGTTAGAAAATATTACTGCTCTGGCAAATTATGCACAAGACAAAGGCGTCAAAATTGGTCTAGAAAATTCACCGCCAAATAAAAATCCGCTTATGGTGTCTGATTGGGAAAATCATATTAAAATTTTAGATGAATTATCTCATTCCAATGTGGGAGCAGTATTAGATTTTGCCCATGCATTTTTACATAATTTAGATTTAAGTCAATATCTCGACAATATTTATGATTATTTAATAGAGATACATATTCATAATAACGATGGCAAACAAGATTTTCATGCCGCGGTAAATCAGGGCGTCATTGATTACGAATCAATTTTCAGGGGTCGTCAACTTGATGTGCCGGTGATTATGGAAATACGCAATTTCCAGGAAGCAATGCAAAGTTTGGAATGGGTAAAACAGTTCGAAAAAAGACGTTGATTTTTGTCGGCCTCGATCCATCGGCCGCTACTTCCAAAGCATCGGGAGTTTGTGTTTTAAGTAATACTATGGAAGTCGTGCACATAGGTAAATGGTTTACTTTTAATGAATTACACGAACTTCTTCAGAACAATAAAAATCGAATTAATAGGATTGGTATTGACGGGCCATTACAAACACCCCATGAGTTGGATAAATGCTGCTTTCAGTCAAACTCCGATTGTTTTCATCAACAAACTACACCTTATAAAGGACGATATGGTGAATATCTGTTGAACAGAAATGGTTTCAGATGTTTTGTAACCTCCAAAAACAGTTTTGCGAAAAAGTGGGCATTGCGGTGCATCGAGTTGAACGATTATTTAATGAATTACGGTTATGAAACGAGTGAAGTATATCCCACCGCCACCCGTAAAATATTATTTCCTCAATTAAATGAAGCGAAGCAGCTTAAAAGTATGAGGGAAGCATTGCAAAAGAGTTTAAGTGATTGGGGAGTATTGTTCTCTCAAAGGGAACACATATATTCACACGATGAGTTGGATGCAGTTCTGGCAGCACTTACAATGTGGTTACATTATCATCAACAAACGATTTCCATTGGGAATGCTAAGGATGGATTTATCATTCTTCCCTATACAGAATTTCGTTATGACTGATGGTCTGGTAACGGTATTATTAAATTGATAGTAAAAGCTAAATTAAATTCCAACATTATTTTTAAAACAGGAAATGGCAACAAATTATCTCAAGTTGACATTAAAACGATAAACCTTTAAATTCCCGCTAACTTGCTGGAATAACTGAAGTAAATTTGGAGGAATAATAATTGAGAAAGACCAGAGGATATTCACTATTACTTCTGTTTGTTGTATTGCTACAAGGTTTATGGGCACAATCTAATGATTCATTAATGTTTAGGGAAGGTGTTCAAGAGTATAAACAAAATCAGTATTCACAGGCGCAAAAGATTTTTATCCGTATCCTGAAAAATTATCGCCAAACCAAATTTCTCACTGCCACCAAACTGATGTTGGGAAAATCGTATTACAAATTGGGAGAGTATAATTCCGCTCTCATTGTTTGCAATAATTTTTTAGATATCCATGCAGAAAGTGATTATCTGGATGATATTCATTTTCTGAAGGGGAAGATTTTCTTCCGGCAAAAAGCATATACTGATGCAGCGGAAGCATGGTTATGGCTCATCCAAAATGAATCGGACACCCGCCTAAAAAAACTGGCAGGAAATTATGTTTACCATACGATGGATATTTATCTGGATGAAAATGAAATTCAGAGATTAAAGAGCAAATATACGGATGATACATTTTCCGGTTTGGTCGAAGTCCTTCGTGCAAAAAAATTAATGGTGTCCGGCAGGGTTGAGAGAGGTAAGCGCGAATTGGAGGAGTTTATAGATAAATATCCTTATCATTTATATGCTGACATTGCCCGGGAGTTGCTGAAATCCGAAGGGGTAATTGGTAAAGCCGGAAACGAGATTCTGATATTAAAATCGAGCCAGGAAGGATACAATGAGGTAAGCAGTGCGGTTGCGGATGGGATGTTTTATGCCGCCTATGTGATAAAAACCCGCAATCCTAATTTAAATGTTAATCTGGATACTCTCACGGCATCCAAAGATGCGCTTTCCATGTTTCAAAAAGTAATGCCATTTTTAGAACAACGTCGGCCAACAGCAGTGGTCGGGGTTTTGGATAATGATAAAACTGCATCAATGACCATGCTATCGAGATATGAATATTTCCCCTTCATAACACCGATTAGTTCTCAAAACGGCTTAGCTTCGTTAAGTCCTTATGCATTTCAAATTAATCCGGACGCGGAAATGAAAGGCCGGTTTTTAGCAGACTATGCAGTGAATGAATTGGGATTTGAAACTTTTGCTCTGTTAGCGCCGGCTGATGAGTATGGGGAAACAATTGCAAATAGCTTCGAAGAAATCATTATTGATAATGATGCTGAGTTAGTTGAAAAACAATGGTATTATAGCGACACAGAGGATTTCTCTCGTCAGCTAAAAGCCATCCGTCAGAAAGGTTTTTACATTACGTTTCGGGATTCTGTCCGGGAAGCAGATTCAACGCTTTCTGAGGAAAAAATTAAAGAGGAATTTAAAAATTATATGACGGAGACGCTGTTTTCGGATGAGGGAGGTCGGGAAATTGATTCAACACAAGTTCCTTCTACGGGTATAGACGCACTTTTTATCGCCGCTTATCCCGAATACGTTCCTTTTATTGCGCCACAGTTTGCATTTCATAACATTGAAACAACACTGTTAGGAAATGAGGGCTGGAATGACCCGGAATTATTAAAACAGCACAGATCCTATTTAGATGGCCTCATCTATGTAACGGCAGGTTATTACGATCCTGATTCATGGAATTATAAAGCATTCAAAAGTCGTTTTAGGCAACAGATGCAAAAAACACCCGGCATGTATCATCTGTTGGGATATGATGTGGGCAAATGGATGTTATCGCATTATCAGAAAGATATCAGTCGACGAAGTTTTCGCGATAATTTGGAAAACAGTGAGGAATATGAAGGTGTTTTAGAGAACATTAAATTCGGGAGGAAACTTAGGGTAAATTCCCAGTTAAATATTGTTCGTTTCAAGCTCGGTCAAATCATGAAAATTGAATAGTTTTTTAAGAAACACTATTAAATCAATTTTAGATTTAAAAATGACCGAATATTTGACAGAAGTTGTCACCATGTAAAAAAGAGTTATCAAATTTTTTAAGGAATGAATATCCGGGCATCTTGTAATAACACTGAATATATTAAATCTATGAGATGTGAACTTTGTCTGCGGGAAATTGAGGATTATACCATTCATCATCTGATACCAATATCAAAAAATGGTGCGGGCGGTTCAACTTCGGTGTTATGTAAAGCGTGTCATCGGATGATACACCATACTTTTTCAAACAAAGAACTTCAATTGGTGTATAATACCTTAGAAAAAGTACGAAGCCGCCCCCAAATTATGAAATTCCTGAAGTGGGTTCGTAAGCAAGATCCTCATAAGAGAATTAAAATCTCCTGAAATTGTTTTCATATCTTAAGTTGATAACTCTTTACATTGTTTAACCAAAATCGGTGACTGCGATTACTGAATCAGTGAGTTTAAAGCATTTG
The DNA here is from genome assembly GCA_964627635.1 of uncultured Calditrichaceae bacterium. Taxonomy (GTDB): domain Bacteria; phylum Calditrichota; class Calditrichia; order RBG-13-44-9; family RBG-13-44-9; genus CAZVKP01. The sequence goes on from CAZVKP010000026.1 coordinate 5,134, forward strand.
GATTACTTATTATGGTAGATACATTAAATTCAATTTCCAACTTTTTTCGTAAGATCTCTCCCTCGGTACGTAAGCGTGATTTTGAAATCATTCTGTTAGTGACAAGTGATTTACATGGCAATATCTATCCCTACGATTATATACTGGATAAAGAAGAAGACTGGGGGTTAGCAAAAATTGCCACACGTGTGGAACACTACCGGGAAAAATATGAAAACGTAATTTTATTGGATAACGGTGACTTTTTACAAGGCTCGCCCCTTAATTATTATTATAACTTTATCGATAAGCGAACATCTTATCCGCTGGCAGAAGTAATGAATTCCTTGTATTATACGGCTTCTTGCGTGGGGAATCATGATATTGAACAGGGTCCCAAGGTTTATAATCGGGTGAATAATCAGTTGAAATTCCCCTGGCTTTCCGCAAATGCCAATACCCGCTCAGGTAAATCGTATTTTCAACCTTTTACCATGCGGGAGATTCATGGTATCCGACTGGCAATATTGGGATTGACCACTCCGGCGATTCCGCTATGGGTGAATCCCCATACTTACCGGGGCATTCGGTGGCAAGATATGAAAGATGCTGCTGCTGGCTGGATTAAATTTTTCAAAGAGAAAAGGAAAGCCGATATTTTAATTGGATTGTTTCATGCCGGAATCCATACTAAAGCAGATCAACCGGATTGGCCTAAGGATATCCCGGAAGAAAATCCGTGTATGGATATTGCTGAGCAATACCCGGAATATGATGTTATTATAGCCGGACATGAGCACACACTTTATAACAGTCATCAAAAAAGGCAATCCCGAAATGTTAAAAAGCCTCTGTTAATAATGACCGGCAGTCATGGGCGACATCTGGGTGTCATAAAATTAAGATTCGGCTGGCAAAACAATAAATGGCAAATAGTTGATAAACATGCCAAAATTGAGTCGATGAAACGGGTGAAACCGCACCCGGAAGTTTTAAAGCAGTATCGTCCTTATCACGATAAGATTATTTCCTATATCGGAAAAACAATTGGCCAAGCCGCAGATAATATTTCATCAGAGAATGCCAGATTTCAGGATAATGCATTTGTAGATTTAATACATAAAGCCCAATTCGATGCAACCACTGCTTCAATATCCTTGGCGGCTGTTTTCACAACCAAATACAATTTGGAAGAGGGACCGATTCGAATTAAGGATGTTTATGGTATTTATAAATATGAAAACAATCTATATGTCCTTTTGATGTCCGGGAATCAGATTAAGGATCATTTGGAACATGTCGCTCAATATTTTAATCAGATAGATCCTGATAATCCTCTTAAAAAATCGTTGATTAACCCGGATTTTATGGGATTCGATTACGACATGGCAGAGGGCATTCGCTATGAAATTGACATAACTAAGCCAGTGGGAAATCGTATTATCAAGATGTTCGATAGCCAGAGTGGCAAACCGTTCGATTTAAAACGGAAATATAAAGTTGCGGTAAACAGTTATCGTGGTATTCAATTAGAGAAAAAATATAAATGTCGAATTCTGTGGAAATCCAATAAAGAGATGCGGGATATTTTGGTTGAATATATTCAAAAAAAGAAAATTATTGGGAATGATTTTTCTGAAAATTGGCGGCTGGCGCCAAAGAATTTGGTTCAACAGATTTTATACCAGGGGAAAACGGACTGAGGTCATTATGTTTGATGAATATACCATACCACATCTGCATAGATTTTTTGATTATTGAAATGATGCAATCGTGTTGTTTTTTGAATATTAAAATTTTCGAAATAGGCAGTCAAAATTTTCTCGAGTTTTTGTAGTTCGGCAAATAATTTCCAATGTTCGCCAGCTTCTCGATACAAAAAAATGAAGATTGAATTTTTGAATTGCTTGCTATAACTTTTCTGATCATAACGGTATAGCCAATAAATTAATTCTTCCTTATGACTTAAAGCATATGGCAGTGTTCTGCAGAACTGGTGAGGAAAAATTTTAGTTTTTATTTGAAACGGCACTCCCTGCAGTGTGACTAAATTTGACTTTTGGTTGAATTCTTGAATTTTATGCTTTTTGGGTCTTGATGTGACTATATCATATACAGCCTGTTCCGCCCAATAAAAAAACCATCGATTTAAGGCATATATTTTGATGTTTTCCGGAATACCAGTTAGTTTTTGTTGAAGTTCTTCAAAATTTTGTATGGAATAAACGAAATTCGCTTGAAGTTCCAATGCGTTATCCAAAATGTTGTTTAATGGATATGACATTGTCAATCTTTGTTTTAACTGTTTTTCAAGGTAAATCAAATCCATTTAAAGTGTATCCTTCCGTGTCATGAAAAATTACGTTTAAATCCAATTCTTCTTTCGCTTCGGATTATCTATTTAAAGTGTATTTTTAGTGATATTTCTTAATTAAATCACAAAATTCTGAGTTGTTTTTATAACAATATCGGATTATGTTTTTAGCTCGGTAGCATTTATTAATGGTCAGGCTATTGAGGTAGGAAAAGTAATTTGCTGGTAACAACTATTCGTTCGAAGTGGGAACCACCTTTGTACCACCGAACCGTTTTAACGGTTTCTTCAGAATTTTATCTCACTGGCGTACAAAGACAACCGGATATTACGACTAAGTCAGGATATCTGAATTTAAGAACCGCAAAAAGTAGTTATATCATATGCGGGTTTAAGAGAACGGATAATTTATTCCACGGAAGCATTAGTAGTGGTTTTTTCTTTGGTATAAACCTTGAGAAATTTTGCCTGAAACATTTGCTGAACAAACATAACGGTGCGTTCTTCCACCGGATTTACTTTTTCACCAAATTCATTATGAAGATGATCACAGATTTCAGCAATACTGAGATTCCCATCACAACGTTCCCAGACAAAAGTGCCAACTTCGTCTAAATGAACTTTTTTTGCTGGTTTTTTGGGATTCGGCAAAATGGTTCTGGTAAGCCAATTATCGTTGTGAGGGACCAATACGACTATCCGGTTATTATCATCCCTTTCATACTCCATTTGAGTTATCGGAAACAGGTGTAGCCATTCGGCAATAATTTGCTCTCTGTTAGCCTTTCTCTTTTTACTCATTAATGCTCTCCATCTGAGTTAAAATCCAGATACCGATTTAAGGTTTTATGATCTATGCCCAGGATTTTTGCAACTTCATTTTTCCGCTCTAAACGATTGAATAATTTTTGCGCATAGACTGCTGAAAGTTCTCTTAAACTATACATTTTATTGATCGCTTGTTCCACAATATCATCATCTTCAGATAAATGATGTTGAGCTAGATCTTTTATGGTAATTTTATTAGGGCGAAAAATAAGCATGCGAGTAATGGTGTTTTTAAGTTCCCGCAGATTACCTGCCCATGGAAAATTTTGAATAGACTTCAGCACTTTTGGGTCCACTTTTGGCACTGCAATACTTTCTTCTTCGCAAAAAATTTTTAAAAAATGCTCGAAATATATGGGGATGTCTTCTGCGCGTTCTTTTAAGGAGGGGACTCTTACTGTAAAGCCGGCAAGCCGATAGTATAAATCTTCCCGGAAAAGACCGGAACGGATTGCCTGAGTTAAATCCTGATTTGTAGAAGCAAGAATTCGCACGTCTACGTAGACCTGTTCATGACTCCCGAGGGGATAAAAACTTTTTTCTTCAATTACTTGAAGTAATTTTGCCTGAAGTGAAACAGGGATGTCCCCGATTTCATCCAGCAAAATGGTCCCACCATTGGCAAGTTTAAATTTTCCAGCGGACGATGAGTCAGCGCCGGTGTACGCCCCACGGACATGTCCGAATAATTCACTTTCTGCTAAAGTAGGCGATAAGTTTGCACAGTTTAATGTAATAAAACGATTTTCCGACCGATTTGAGAGTAAATGAATTAATTTCGCGAAATAGCTTTTTCCGGAACCTGTTTCCCCGGTAATCAGTACTGAGGTGTCTGTTTGACAGATTGTATTTACCTGCTCTCTTAAATTTTTGGCTGCTTCACTATCTCCCAGTATCTGATACTGATTAACAGATTCTTGAATTTGCTTCCTCAAAAAACAGTTTTCTCTTTCCAGCGATAGTATTTCATTTGCCTTACGAACAAAAACTGGCAAATCGGATTTCAGGTGTTCGTCTTTATGAAAAACTGCATAAACGCCAAGCTCCTGAGCCTTTAGATGTAATTGCCGATCTGTAAAGCTGCTTACAACGATTATTTTAGAATGGATTTTTAAAGACAGCAAATCTTGAATAGCTTGAATTCCGTCTTCGGGATTAGGTAGACCTAAATCCATTATAATAATATCGGGCGGATTGTCTTTGGCAGACTCTAATGCTTCGGTGGGGGAGGTGCAAAAAATTGGGCGGCAGCTTTGCTTTAACCAAACCTTATAAAGCCGCCGCCAATTGAGCTGATTTTCAACGATGAGGGCTTTAGGGAGAATATTTTGATTCATCCGTCTTAAATATCAATTTTAATTTCGATGGGGATTTCCTGTCTCAATTCTGCAATCCATTCCTTGAACTCCTTTTCCCGTTTATTTTGAAGTGCCCATTGTTCAATTTGCTGCCAGTCATCTTCAAGTGATAGTTTACGAGCCTGGTCGCGTTTATTTAACTTAAGGATATGATAACCAAATTTAGTGCGGAATGGTTTGCTTATCTCCCCTTCCTCTAATTTTTTGACGGTATTGGCAAATTCTTCAATTTGAAATCCACCTTCTTCAAATTCACCTAAATTCCCGGAATCTTGCTGTACATTTGGGTCGTCAGAATATGCTAAGGCTATTTGTTCGAATGTTGAATCCCCATTGATAATCTTTTGCCGAATCTGGTTTAACTCCTCAATTACACGTTGTTCATCTTTTTCGGAGGGCTGCAGGCGGACCAAAATATGTCTGACATGTATCCTCTCTCCCTGCCTTTCTAATAATTGAATAATATGGAAGCCGAATTGTGTTTGCACAATGTCAGAAATTTCACCTTCCTCTAAATTAAATGCTGTCTCCTCAAACTCTTTAACTAAGGTGCCTCGTGTGACGAATCCTAAATCACCACCATTTTTGGCAGTGCCGGGATCTTCGGAATAGTTACGGGCTAATTCGGCGAATTTTTCCCCTGCATCCAACTTTTCCTTTATTTCACTAATCTTTTGATAAGCCTCTTTGGCGCTTTTTTTACTTGGGGTTACCCGCATCAAAATATGGCTAATATTAACACTAGTTTTTCGGTTGGGTAAACTATCCTTGTGGGTTTTATAAAAGTTTTCCACCTCTTTACGCGATACGTTTATTGAGCTGAATCTCTTTTCCCGTAGCATCCCGATTTTCATCTGATTTACAATTTCTTTACGAAGATCCTGCTTTACTTTGTAAAGAGAAGCGGAATAATATTCTTCTAATTTTTCTACCGATCCTGCTTGATTAATCATGTAATCAATTTGCTGATTCAGGGTTTGATCAACTCTGTTTTCATCCGCCTGAATTGTGTCTTCATCGGCTTTGATAAGTAATAATTTTTGATCGATCAATGTATTTAAAAATTTTTCACCCAACTTATTATAAAGTTCCGGCTGACGAGACATATCCACTTTATTTTGAAATGCATATTGAGTGACCAAAGCATTAATATCGGAAATTAGAACAACATCATTGCCCACGATTGCCGCAATGCCATCGAAAACTTGTTGCGCTGAAACCGGCATGGAAATTAAAAAACTTAATAAAAATGTGAATAATACTTTTCTCATAAACCACCCTGTTTTGTACTGTTAAAATTTAGTGTATTACATATATTTTTAGCAAAATTTATTGAATATGTTCCGGATAAGATTTAACTGTTAACTTTTCTTCCTGTTTATTTGCGACTTCTATTTTTAACTTTTTCTTTTTGATGTTCGTGAGTCTCAGCTTGATTTCATCTTCTACCAAATCCAATTGTCGGTAGGTTCCTTTTTCTTTTTTGTCTAACATTTGGAAGTAATAGTAGCCGGATTCTATTTTTGTCGGTCCGTAAATCCGCCCGGTTCGTCCTCTTCTGGCAGTTTGCACAATTTCATCCCGGAGGTCATTTAGCGGTACGTAACCAATGTCGCCATTTTTCCCCAAAAAATATCCGGTTTGTTTATCAAGATAATTTTTTTCAACAACTTCCAGCAGTGAATTACTTTCTCTTATTTCCTTGGAAATTGCCTGGTCAAGATTTTCCAAATAAAGCTGAACGATATGATACTCATCCTGATCTCTAATAAATTGTTCCTTGTGTTCCTCATAGTATTTGGAAATTTCTTCATCAGTTACAATAATTTCTGTAGGCATTTGTGTCTCCAGATACTTCTGGCTGAGTAATTCCTTTTTTAAATAGTTAATAGACCACTCTTGGTAATCTGTGAGGGCTAATCCTTTATCTTCAGCGGCTAAAGATAAAATAGTCTGTTGAATCCAGCGGTCAATATAATTACGCGCCACAATTTCTTTTTGGTCTTCAGACAGGTCGGGAGGCATCCAATCCATTAATTGTTTGCGTGTAAGTATTTGGTCTTCAACCTCGGCAACAATTTCAATCTTGGGCACCGTATCATTTTGGCAACTTACCATAACGAAAACAATCCAAAATAAGAGGAAAAAACTTGCTAATAACTTGTTATTCATGTTTTACCTCAGGTTAAACTTTTGATCAACGATTCATTGATCCAATAAGAATATTCGTTTTGAAGTTGTTTGATTTTTGTTTTTCGTAAATTTTCTTGTTTTTCTCTTCTTAAAGAATGTTCTACATTTTTTTTAACTTCTTTCAAACTTTTTTGCCGGCTTTCCTTCCGGTCGCCGGTTTTGATTATTGAGTAAAAAGGTCCGTTTTTAAATGGTTCTACAATTTGATTGGGGCCTGCTTCAAATGCTGTTTTTACAAGTTGACCCCGGGGTGCATTTTTACTGAGATATCCCAAACTTCCTCTTCTCCTTTTCATTCCTCTTCGTTCTGTGTGTTGCTTTGCTAATTTTTGAAATTCATCGGGATTCTGAGCTACCTTCTGGTAAATTTGATTTGCTTTTTCCAAATCTTTAACTGCAATTTCCCAAACCTGTATTTTAGTGGGTTCTATATACTCTTCTTTGTGGGTCTGATAATATTTTTTAATTTCCTGCTCCGTCACTTCTACTTTTTGACCTACCTGCTTAGAATCGTAAAGTTCTGCTAATTTTGAGCGTTTAAAACTTTCAATTTTTTCTTTTACATCCGGACGTTTATCAATTCCTTTTTCTTTTGCTTTAATATTCCATGCGAGAAAATCAAGATGGTTTTGGAGCACTTGCTCAATCGCTTCGGTGTTTTCATAACGTTTATACATCATCGCAAACCTTCCACGGAATTTGTCGATAAAATATCCGCTGGTTATCTCGATATCCTCAATTTGAGCAAGCTTAATAGAACGCTGCTCGTTTGTAAATTGTAAATCTTTGGGATTCGGTTGCGCTGACCAGTTTTTGATTTCTTCAACAAATTGGGCAATTCCGTCCTGAAATATTTCCCAATCCATTTCAGATTTATATTGTTTGGTGAGTTGCTGGTAACGTTTGGTGCCCTGGTCTTGTCTGAAATACTTCATATAAAGCTGGCGTTTTAATTGCATTTCTTTTGACTTAAAAGCCACCTCTTTATCCGATTTTTTAATATCGTCAACTTTAATAATTAGGACACTTTGATCGGTCATGACTGGTCCGATTATATCATTTTTAGAAGCTCTTGCAATTTTCAGATCAATTTCATAACCTAATGTTCCGGGTTTATAGGGATCAAAAACACCTTGTGCACGCCTTACCATACTGTTATCCGAAAATCGCTGCGATAACTCTTTAGCGTCTTCGCCCGATTTTAATTTGTTAACGATTTCTTCTCCCAATTTTTCTGCCTGCGCCGGAGACAGATTAGTGCTATTTTTTCTGGTGCCATTATGATTTACAGCGATCACAATAGCACGCACATTTTCTTTTTCAAAATTAAAAATATCTCGTAAGTCTTTCTCCGGAATTAATTCGTCAACAATTTCAACTTCAAATAATTTTTGTGAAATAATTTGCTGGGCGCTGTTTTGAACTTCCTTTTTGAATTCCGGTGATTTATCAAGGTCCAATTCCCGGGCTTTTAGGACCTTAAGTCTCTTATTCACTAAATCCTGGGCAACTTCTTTTTTTTGATCCACAGAAATTTCATTCAATGGTTTTGATTTGTATTTCTGATTCAACACTTCTGTAAATTCATCAACCGTTATTTTTTCGTTGCCCACTTTTGCGACAATTTCTGCTTTATCGCCACAGCTAATGATGAACATGGAAATCAGCACAAGTATTAATCCAAAGTTAAACAGCCACTTCATTTAAAGTCCTCCTACAAATTCTAAAAGTTAGTTTACATTTTTTAAAAGCCAAACAAAATATTTCTTACCTAAAGGCTTTGCAAGAAGTTTTTTGCAAAGGTTAGGTAGTTCATAATATTTTTACCATTTAAAGTCACATAGATTTTAAGACCTTTGGTTTGACTGAAATTGATCGGTGCAAATTTTTGATTGATATATCGAGGTAATTCTTTCTCGACAAAATGGTCGGTCTCGACTACCCGTTCGTCAACAATTAAGGTCATTTTATTTTGATGAATTTTAACCTGTTTAATGTATCTCTGGCTGGCAAGTTTTTTTATCTTGACCATTTCCACAAGTTTGAGGACTTGATCCGGGAGGGGACCAAAGCGATCCCGCAATTCTTTTACGATATTATCAATACCAACCAGACTTTCCAGGTTCAATAGTCTGTGATAAATCATCACTTTTTCGTTACCGGATTCAATATAATGATCCGGAATATACATTTCGGCATCCACATCTACTGCGGCATCCACCTGAGGCATTCTGTTTTCGGTTAACTCTTCAGGCAGTGTTTCTTCCTGTATTTTGTCTACCTGTTCCCGAAGTATTTTTTGATATAAATCGTAACCCACCGCATTGATATATCCACTTTGTTGGTGACCGAGGAGGTTACCTGCACCTCGAATTTCAAGGTCGCGCATGGCAATTTTCAATCCGGAACCCAGCTCAGAGAATTCTTCAATGGCGTAGAGGCGTTTAATGGAAGTTTCATTTAAGCGGTCGTGCGGCGGTACAATCAAGTAAGCATACGCCTGGCGCTCAGACCGTCCCACTCGTCCTCTTAACTGGTACAATTGAGCCAGTCCGAACCTGTCAGCACGATTGATGATGATAGTATTACAATTGGGGATATCGAGTCCATTTTCGATGATCATGGTTGCCAGCAATACATCGTATTTTTTATCATAAAAATCGGTCATGATTTTTTCTAACTCACGTTCCCGCATCTGACCGTGAGCAACGGCAATTTTGGCTTGGGGGACAGTTTGCTTTAATATCTCTGCAACGCCTTGAATGGTCTGAACTCTATTGTGAACAAAAAAGATCTGTCCGCTTCGGTCTATTTCGTAAGTAATTGCCCGGTAGATTAGCTCTTTATCCCAGGTGCAAATTTCTGTGATAATCGGGAGTCGATTCCGGGGTGGTGTATCAATGTTGGACAAATCTCTGGCACCCATCAACGCCATTTGCAATGTTCTGGGTATAGGCGTTGCCGTCAGCGTCAGGGTATCTACATTCACCTTCAATTGGCGCAATCTTTCTTTGTGTTTAACACCGAATTGTTGCTCTTCATCAACTATAAGTAGGCCCAGGTCGTTAAACACCACGTCCTCAGACAATAATCGGTGAGTCCCAATGATAATGTCTACATCCTTACCTTTTAATCTTTCCAATACCTTGTTTTGCTCAGACCGGCTTTTAAACCGGGAAAGGACTTCAATATTGACCGGAAAATTTTTCATCCGTTCGCGAAATGTATGGAAATGTTGTTGTGCCAGAATGGTTGTGGGGACCAACACCGCCGCCTGTCGCCCTTCATTTATTACTTTGAATGCTGCGCGAATTGCCACTTCTGTCTTACCGAAACCCACATCCCCACAAATGAGTCGATCCATCGGTTTGCTGTCCTGAAGATCTGTTTTAATGTCCGTAGTTGCACGAACTTGATCCGGCGT
>CAZVKP010000027.1:0-15155 GCA_964627635.1 uncultured Calditrichaceae bacterium
AAGATGAGCGACTCTACTTAATCAGAAACTGTCTAATTAAAACAATTCAAAAAAATCGCGTTCCAAATAGGTTCATTCTTAATTAATTCTTGTTTCTGTTTGATTATCAAAGAAAAATAACTTTTTTAAATTAAAAGCAATTTGAATTTTTTCGCCGGCCTGATGCAAGCGTTCCGGAGTCATCCGCATACAATAGCTTTGGTCTCTTTCACTAAAATAAACAAAAATTTCATTACCAATGGGTTCTACAACATCAACTTTAATGTCTTGCGGTGAACTCATCGTCTTTTCTTTGATGAGGGAGGCATCATAAATATGTTCTGGGCGTACACCCAATGTAACATTTTTGTTGTTATACTTTTCTAAACATTGTTGAATTTCTTCGGGAATTTCAATTTCAAGTTGATTGGTTTTGAACATCAATTTTCCATTGGATACCAATTCACCGTTAAAAAAATTCATGGCAGGACTGCCAATAAAACCAGCGACAAATTTATTTACCGGTTCATTATATAAGTTGAGAGGTGTATCCACTTGGTGAATCACCCCATCTTTCAAAACTACAATTTTACTTCCCATAGTTAAAGCTTCAATCTGATCATGCGTAACATAGATCATGGTGGTTTGCAGGCGGTTGTGTAGTCGATTGATTTCGATCCGCATCTGAACTCGCAATTTTGCATCCAGATTAGATAAGGGCTCATCAAATAAAAAGACTTTAGGTTTTCGCACAATGGATCGACCGACTGCCACCCGCTGACGTTGCCCACCAGAGAGAGCTTTGGGTTTACGGTCCAAATAATTTTGTATGTCCAGGATCTCTGCAGCCTCGGTTACTCGCTGTCGGATTTCCTCCTTTGGAAATTTTCGAAGTTTCAAGCCAAAAGCCATATTGTCAAATACAGACATGTGCGGATAAAGCGCATAATTCTGAAATACCATTGCAATATCGCGATTTTTGGGCGGAACATTATTTACAATTTTCTCGTCAATACTGATTTCGCCTGTGGTAATTTCTTCTAATCCTGCAATCATTCTGAGTAGAGTTGATTTTCCACAGCCGGAGGGTCCTACCAATACAACAAACTGCCTATCTTCGATCAAAAGGTTTGCATCCTTAATGGCGGTAACTTTGTTATCATAAACCTTATTTACATTTCTTAATTCAACGGTAGCCAAGTTTTGTTTCTCCTTAATTGTTCTATCTAATATAAATATAAGCTAAATTCAATTCAATAGCGATTTACTCAACCGACCATAACATTTTCAGAAGGATAATCATAATGAGAAGTCTCTCTGGGCATTGTGATAGCCAGCGAAATAGTCAACGCTCCCAGCCGTCCAAAATACATTGCTAAGATAATTGCCACTTTGCCGGCTGAACTTAGCATGGGAGTAATACCACGAGATAAACCGACTGTACCAAAAGCAGAGAATGTTTCAAATAAAATATCCAGTAAAGACAAATTTTCTGAAATTGTTAAAGCCAGAACAATGAGGAAAATAAAGATCATGGAAAAGAAAAGAATGACAACTGCACGGTTAAAAACAGTAAATGGGATATTTTTCCTGAACAGCTCAACCCGGTTTTTTCCACGAATCACGGACCAAACGCCGGCAAACAGAACCCCAAAAGTAGTCGTTTTAATGCCTCCTCCGGTTGAACCGGGAGAGGCACCAATGAACATCAAAAACAAAAAGAAAATGACAGTGGGGGTTGAAATTAGTCCGATATCCACTGTGTTAAATCCTGCTGTTCGGGTGGTGACGGATTGGAAGAGCGCGTTCAATATTTTCTTTGGCCAGCCGAAACCAGCCAATGTCAAGGAATTCTCTGCTATTAAGAAAAAAATGAAACCTGCTGTTAACAAAATTCCAGATATTCCGATCACTAACCTGGACTGAACATTCAGCCAGTTCCGGTTCCGACCGGCATTTAAAATCGGTAATTTAAAAAGATTCAAGATAACCGGAAAACCCAATCCGCCAAGCACAATTAAGAATATTGAAGTAATGATAACCAGATAATTACCGCTAAATTGTACAAAACTGTCCGAGTAAGTAGAGAAACCTGCATTACAAAAAGCTGAGATGGAGTGAAATATTGCTGAAAATAATCTTTCACCTGCTTCCGGATGCATTTGAGCAAATCCCTGGTAAAATAAGACGGTACCAACTGCTTCCATAACAAAAGTAAAAATCACTGAAGTTATGAGGAGTCTGGATATGATGCCAATATTCTCGTAATTCAACATTTCTTGCAGCATGGATTTTTCCCGTAGGCTTATACGCCGTCTCAAAAGTAAAGTAAAAAAGCTGGCATAAGTCATAAATCCTAAACCACCAATTTGATACAGCACCATAATAATAATTTGCCCCATCCTGCTGAAATGATGACCGGTATCCACCACAATAAGTCCTGTAACGCAAGTTGCACTGGTAGAAGTAAATAATGCATCCAAAAATGAAAGATGTTTTCCGGGTTGAACTGCTTTTGGTAGCAATAATAATGCAGTACCAATCACAATAATGACTAAAAAACTTCCCATTAAAACCTGAGCAGGATGAAAACGGTAAGACGCCAGTTTCTGACTTAAGCGGGTTCCCTGGGTAAAGAAGGAAAGCACAATTGAAAGCTGAAACGCAATTATATAAAATTTGGTAATTTGGACTGCGTCATCACCACTGAGAAACTTGCCTAACAAAACAAGATCAAACTCCCGAATAAACAATGCGGTTTGTGAGATTACAAATAATACTATCAGGTAGTTAAACCAATGTGTTTTGAGATAATCACGTTTTTTATTGGTAATTATGAGTTTTAGAAGAGATTGAAGGACAAAATACCAGATTATTAAAATATCGATTCTGTGTAAAAACACTTTTTCACTGGCGGAAAGATAAAATCCGTATTCAATCACTAATGAGGCAATGGCTAATAAAGAAACGAATAAAAACACCCGGTCTAATAAAGTAACAATATTTACCGAATTCAATCTGTTCATTGGCTTCATCCTGAAATTCAATTTTTAAATATAATGGATTGAATTATTTAAATGAAACTGAAATCCTATTTGGATGTAAATATAAGTTGACTATTTGTATTTTTGCTTCTATTTTTATTAAAATGTGAGTAGGAAAATTAACATGCAAGAAGCAAATTTTTATCAAAAATTAGAAAATAATGCAGTCTTATGCAACCTGTGTCCTCGTTATTGCAGAATAAAACCAGATCAGTATGGTTATTGTTTTGTACGGCAAAATATAGATGGCAAGCTCTACGCCATAGCTTACGGAAGGCCGTATGCCGTAAATGTGGACCCGATTGAAAAAAAACCACTATTTCATTTCCTTCCGGGATCCCGAATCCTATCAATCGGAACCGCTGGTTGTAATATGGGATGCAAATATTGTCAAAATTGTGATATATCCAAAGCCAAATTCGATCAAAAGAAAACGATAGATCTGCCTCCAAACCGGGTGGTTCAACTTGCCCTGCATTATGATGCTACGGGGATTGCCTACACTTACAACGAACCGACAATATTTGCAGAATACGCAATGGATACTGCAACATTAGGACAAGAACAGCAATTAAAAAATGTAATGGTCACTAATGGCTATATTACCGGGGAAGCAATAAATGATGTTTACCAAAATATGGATGCAGCAAATGTTGACCTGAAAGGATTTACTAAAGACTTTTACCAACGGTTGACATCCTCAAAACTTGAACCGGTATTAAATACACTCATCTCACTATATAAAAAAGGCATTTGGATCGAACTCACCAACTTAATTATTCCATCTTACAACGATGAGCATGAACAGGTAAAACGAATGAGTGAATGGATTATAAATAAATTATCACCGTATGTTCCGGTGCATTTTACAGCCTTCCACCCCGATTATAAATTAAAACATTTACCTCCCACTACACCTACCACACTATTAGAAATGCGCAAACTCGCCTTAGAAGTTGGCCTAAAATATGTTTATGTGGGGAATATTGCAAACGAAGACGCTTCCAGCACATATTGTCATAATTGCGGATCCTTATTGATCCGGCGATCCTGGCACAAAACTTACCTCAAAGACCTGGAAAATGGAAATTGCAAAAATTGTGGTCAATCCATACCAGGTGTTTTTTCCTAACAGAAAGATAAATCTTTTTGATTTGGTAGTTCTCTATCATCCGCTGTTCACATATTATTAGGACACTAATCCTCATACGCTAACCTCTCTGTCAATATAACCTATTATCAGAAGGTTTTTGTCACATCATAAAAATATCAGACATTCTGTCAAAAAATTGAATCAAATTATTTTAACAAATTAAACAACATAATACATTGATATTATTAGTTTTACGTTATTATGATAAATATTGGCATTAAGTTTGTATAAAATAGGTTGAATAAAAGAAGAAAGGAAAAAAATGTTCAACGCATTCGTAAATAGATTTACTGATATTTTTGACCATAGCTGGTTACAATTCATGGGAAACGGTATTATTTTATTCCTTATTGGTTTACTTATAATTTTGGTTCCCGAAATATTAGTCGCATTTGTGGCATCTATATTTTTATTATTAGGCGGCTTATTCTTCTATCTCGGATGGAAAATCAAAAAAGCCGAACAAAATGTTCAACGAATAAAGATAAAGTATTACAAATAAATTAAGGTGAGGTTATGCAAATGATAAAGGTCGATAAGAATAAAGAGGATGTGCACATTCCGGAAAACATGCCTGTTGTTCCGGTTCGAAATACAGTATTTTTTCCGCATCAATTTATTCCATTAGCAATTGGCAGACAAAAATCAATAAAATTAATTGAACATGCCCTTAAAGAAGATTCTGTGATTGGTGTGGTCGCTCAAAAAGATGGCACTGTGGACGAACCGAATGCGGATGAGCTATATAAAGTGGGTACTGTAGCCCGTATACTTAAAGTAATTGATTTACCCGATGGTAGTAAAAGTGCCTTCATTCAGGGGATCACCCGGATGATTACAAAAGACTTTACACAATCTGATCCCTTTTTCAAGGCGGATATTGAGGTTATCCAGGATGTTTATCCCGAAGATGATTTGGAAATTGACGCTTTCGCAACAAATTTGAAAAATCTGTTTCAGAAAGCTTCTGAATTGGCACCGGAAATAACCACTGAACACCAGGCGATGATCTCCAATATTAGTGAACCCGGAATTGTTGCGGATGTGGTCATCGCATTTTCCAACGTGTCTGTGCAGGAAAAACAGGATGTATTAGAAATATTTTCCGTGGAAAAAAGGCTGAATAAATCCACATATATATTTAATAAATATCTCCAAACTCTTGAATTAAGTAAAAAAATTCAGAATGAAGTGCAGGATGAAATTAGCCGCGGACAGCGCGAGATGTATCTGCGCCAACAATTGAAAGCGATTCAAAAAGAATTAGGCGAATACGATGATACCAGTGAAACAGAAAATGGAAAAAGCCAATCTTCCGGAAGAGGTCAATAAAGTAGTCGACAAGGAATTAGACCGCTTAAGCCGAATGCATCCGGCATCGGCAGAATATACGGTGGCACGATCTTACATCGACTGGTTAATTGAAATTCCATGGAATGAAAGTACCGAGGACAATCTGAACATTGATTCCGTGCAGGAAAAATTGGACGACGATCATTACGGTCTGGAAAAGGTAAAAAAACGTATCATAGAATATCTTTCGGTCCGCAAGCTTAAGAACGATATGCGCGGCCCCATTTTATGTTTTGTGGGACCTCCAGGGGTTGGTAAAACCTCGCTTGGTCGCTCTATTGCAGAGGCCTTGGGGCGAAAATTTGTTCGAATGTCACTGGGAGGCATCCGGGATGAAGCAGAAATTCGGGGTCACCGCAGGACGTATATTGGCGCATTGCCGGGTCGAATAATACAGGGAATCAAGAAAGCCGGATCAAACAATCCGGTATTCATGTTGGATGAAATTGATAAAGTCGGTGCTGATTTCCGGGGAGATCCTTCCGCAGCTTTGCTGGAAGTCCTTGATCCTGAGCAGAATAACAGCTTCAGTGATCATTATCTTGAAGTACCATTCGATCTCAGCAAAGTCATGTTTATTGCCACAGGCAATATACAGGACACTATTATTCCGGCGCTTAAAGACCGCATGGAAATTATTGAAATACCAAGTTATGTGGAAGAAGAAAAAGTTGGAATCGCAAAGAAATTTTTGGTTCCCAAGCAAATTAAAGAGCACGGATTAAAACCCGAACAAATAGAGATTACCGATGATGCTTTACATACCATCATTAATTCCTACACACGGGAAGCTGGCGTGCGGAATCTGGAAAGAAACATTGCAACAGTTTGCCGGGGTGTGGCTAAGGATGTGGCATCCGGGAAAACCGAGTTATCAAAAATAACCAGTGAATTGGTTTTCAATTTTCTTGGACCAATCAAATTCTTCAGTGAAGTTGCCGAGCGAATTGATGAGCCTGGTATCGTTACCGGCTTAGCATGGACACCTAATGGTGGTGACATCCTATTCATCGAGGCGACAAAAATGACAGGAAAAGGGAACCTGACATTGACAGGTAAACTTGGTGATGTTATGAAAGAATCTGCAAAAGCTGCAATGAGCTATATTCGGTCCAGAAGTAAGGAATTTAATCTTGAGGAAAATTTCCATGAGAAGTTCGATTTTCATGTTCATGTTCCGGCAGGTGCAATTCCAAAGGATGGACCTTCGGCAGGTGTCACTTTATTTACCGCGCTGTTATCGGTTCTGACAGAAAAAAAGGTTCGTAATGATATAGCCATGACTGGCGAAATCACCATGCGTGGTAAAGTGCTACCTGTAGGTGGAATTAAGGAAAAAGTACTTGCAGCACATCGCGCAGGGATTAAAACAGTAATCATCCCTGAAAAAAGTAAATCGGAATTATCTGAAATTCCGGAAACATTACGGAATGAACTAAATTTTATTTATGTAAATTCGATGGACGAAGTGGTAAAACATGCTTTTAGCAAAAAGAAAAGCGTTTCTCGGGGAGAACCCATACCACAACATGCAACGGCGTAAGTTGAAAAATTGAAATTAAATAATAGTTATGGATCCAAAAAAAGATTACTATAAAATATTAGGGGTTAGCGAAAACGCTTCAGAGGACGAGATTAAAAAAGCGTATCGTAAGCTTGCCAAGGAATATCATCCTGATACCAAAGGCGGAGATAAAAAAGCTGAAGATCGTTTTAAAAACATCAGTGAAGCGTATGCGGTGCTAAAAGATCCCAAAAAACGAAGAGAATACGATACAATGCGCAACAATCCGTTTGCCAGCGGTCAGCAGGATTTTGGTGCTGGTGCTGGCGCTGGCAGCGGCGGATTTCGTGTAAACTTTGGTGGTGGTGGTTCCAACAGAGGAGGGGGATTCGGCGGTATCGATGATATTTTAGGAGATCTGTTTGGATTTGGGAAACGGCGTACAAGCGGTTTTGAATCCTCAGTTGGAGAAGATTTCTTTGGTGGAGCACGATCCCGTCAACCACAAAAGGGGACGGATGTTGAAGCAAAGGTAACAATTCCCTTTGAATTGGCAGCTAAAGGCGGCGAAACCATGGTGCAAACACCCACCGGCAGACGTGTTAAAATTAAAATACAACCTGGCACAGAAGATGGTAAGCGGATGAAAATTAGCGGTCAAGGTTCACCTTCCCCCCAAGGAGGGCCTGCTGGCGATCTCTATATTAAAATCAATGTCGGTAAGCACCCAAAATTTGGACGAAAAGGAAACGATATTTACGCCACTGAAACAATTAATGTGGCAGAAGCGATACTGGGAACTGAAAAAGAAGTAACAACTATAGAGGGAAAGAAGGCAAAAATAAAAATACCGCCGGGAACCAATAGCGGTAAATTGTTCAAATTAAAAGGCTTGGGAATACAAAATTCAAAAGGGCGCGGCGACCATTACGCGAGAATTGAAATAACCACGCCCGACCATTTAAGCAATAAAGCAAAACAGAATTTTGAGGAGTGGGCCCGAAAACAGGGCCTGCTCAATTAATTTTCTTTGGGCTTACTCAATTCATAATTGGTCTTTAATTTCGATAGCAAAATTACATATTTGTGACCCAACAAAAATCAATAGAACCAATATTCATCATAGATAATATGGTTCGGGGATTAGCCCGATGGTTGAGGTTTCTTGGCATACCGGTTGAGATTGTTGTATCAACAAAACAATTTCGGGAATTAAAGTCCCCACATCAGAATGCGGTTCTGATAACCTCGAGTAAAAAGCACGCACAGCAATTCGGAGAAAATAGCAGTTACATTCTCGAATCAAACCAAATACCCGAACAGCTTCACGAACTAAACGATAGATTTCAGATATTCGAAAAAATTAATTTTTTAACTATATGCTCCATTTGCAATACACCAATTAAATCCATCGAAAAATCCGAAATTGAAGATCAGGTTCCTCCCAAAGTTAGAGAACCGCATGACAGTTTTTGGTATTGTGAAAAATGCGGGCGTGTATATTGGGAAGGCAGTCATATTAAAAGGTTAAAAAATAAATTGCAGCGCATGAATGTGCCGGTCTAAACAGGAACAAATCGCGTTCACACCTGATTAGATCCTCACCTGCTCATACTTATACCCCTCCCATTCATTATTCGAATTCAATTTCTCCTTATTATAAGGAATTATATCTATTAAATTCCAATCAAATAAAGAAATATTCTGCGAAAGGAGATTGTATGGTAGATAATAGCCGTTTTAAAAATGTAGAGGAAAAAATCGATTCGTACCGCTCAAACATGATCGAATTTCAGAAGCAAATTACCAGAATTAAAGCAGTGGGTCCGGAAAATGGCGGTGAAGGCGAATGGGACAAAGCCATGTTCATTAAAGATTATTTACAAAAAAATGGAATATCGGATATTGAACAAATTGATGCGCCGGATCCAAAGGCAAAAAATAAAAAACGTCCGAATCTGATTGTAACCGTTCCCGGTAAATCGAGGGAAAAAACTATTTGGATTATGGCACACACCGATGTCGTTCCCGAAGGTGATTTGAAACTGTGGGATACAGATCCCTGGGAGATTGTGGAAAAAGACGGAAATTTGTACGGACGCGGAACGGAGGATAATCAACAGAGCCTCACCAGCGCTCTTTTCACAGTGCTGGCACTAAATGAACTTGAAATCAAGCCAAAATATGATCTCAAATTAATCTTGGTGGCGGACGAAGAGACCGGATCCAAATTTGGATTAGGATATTTATTAAAACATCACCGTGACATGTTTAAAAATGACGATCTTATCCTGGTGCCCGATGCGGGTGAAAAAGAAAGCGATGTAATTGAAGTGGCAGAAGCAGGTATTGCCTGGATTCGGTTTGTCACTAAAGGGAAACAATGCCATGCCAGTGATCCACGCAAAGGCATTAATGCATTTAAAGCGGCATCCAATTTAGTGGTGAAACTTCATAAACTTTATGATCTGTTTGACGGAACCGATGATCTTTTCGATCCACCCCATAGTACCTTCGAGCCTACTAAAAAAGAGGCCAATGTGCCTAACGTGAATACCATTCCGGGAGAAGATATTTTTTATCTTGATTGTCGGTTACTACCTCAATATAAAATGAATAATTTAATGGATGAGATTCGTCAAATGTGTGATGAAGTTGAAAAAGAATTTGGCGTCTCAATTGAAATAGATACAACACAGTTCGAAGACGCAGCCCCACCCACGCAGGAGAATGCACCGGTAGTCCAAAAACTAAAAAATGCAATCAAAACCGTTTATAATGTAGAAGCAAAACCCGCAGGAATTGGGGGGGGAACTGTAGCGGCAGTTTTCAGGCGAAATGGTTTACCGGCCGCAGTCTGGTCCACAATTGAAGATGT
Organism: uncultured Calditrichaceae bacterium; assembly: GCA_964627635.1. Taxonomy (GTDB): domain Bacteria; phylum Calditrichota; class Calditrichia; order RBG-13-44-9; family RBG-13-44-9; genus CAZVKP01. The sequence continues at coordinate 9,912 of CAZVKP010000027.1, forward strand.
TTGCCACCAACCGAATGAATACTGCGTAATAGATTATATGGTAAATGACGCCAAAGTATTTGCCCATGTATGTTTACAGGATAAGGAATAATAAGCAAGCAGGCGAAACGCTCAAACTAATTTACAGGGAAAGTTTCTGCCTCACGAAAGAACTCGGTTATGGCTTTTGCGGCCAGCGGCACGTTATCCGTCGCCAAAATATCTGCGCCATGACTGAGCACATCGCGGTAAACTTTGGTGCCCCGTTTTTTGGCAGCATTGTCTATATTGTGCATGGTCCCTAAAATTGCCCGAATCCCATTATCATGGAGTAATTCATAAACAGCTATATCCGGCTCAGTCACACCGACAAACACCAACAATCTGGCAGGATCGATGCCTGTATCCAAAATTCTATTCACACCTTCTACCGTGTGAGCAGATGCGGATATCATGAGTTCCGGATGAATGTTAGCGTATGTATTCAACTGCTCGAGGTTATAAGTAATGACCACTGAATACGGCAATGCATTGTGTTCCAGGATTTTGGACAGAATGACTTGCGGCTCGATTCCCTGTTTTATATCTAATTCCACAATGGCTTTTCCCACTGCCCAATCTAATACATTCGAGAGTGTGGGAATTTTATAATCGGTTACCTCTCCCCTGATATCTTTTAATGACAATTGTTCTAATTCTTTTAAGGTGAAATTAGAGACTGCACCCGATCCTGTGGTGGTACGTCCCAATGTATCATCATGCAACATAATCAGTTGATCATCCCCAGATATTCTCACATCACATTCAATGAGACATGGTGCATATTTCAGAGAATTCTGAAACGCAGCTAAGCAATTTTCCGGATATCCGGGCATGGGTCCGCCCCGGTGCGCTCCAATCAATGGTTCCCGGCTGGGCAAATATTTCAGATAATCCTGAAGCTCAAAAACGTCTTTAAATTGAACATAATGGTAGTCTGGCTTGAAATATGACTTTAAAAACGGCAAGAGAATTAATATGATGATAAGAATGAGTAAAATGATGCCAATGGTTTTCTTCAAGGGAGGTCTCCGTTTTTATAATCACAAAACGCCAATTTAATCAATTATTTGGAGATAATTTATCTATTTTTCAATTTTCATTCGAACTCTAAATATTGAACACCTACGGCGTTCATGGTTTGGAGGCTCAATAGGATTTCTACAAATTTTGAATTCTTAGAGGAATTCTAAGACAAGTTCCGTAGGAACTTTATATTTGTAGATGTTTTGTTAAACAGATAGAAGAACCTCGTAAATAATTAACCAAATTAAAAATTCCTTTATTTTGCTCCCAAAAAGTGTACATTTCCCCGCACAAAATTTAGGATAAACAATTTCCCGGAGGCTTAATATTTATGGAATATGTGAGACATGGCCGCTCTGTGGTCCCGCTGGGCAGCATATTTGATGATATCAATTCAGCGATCGAATTTGCTCAGAAATTCGAAAACAAAATAGAAACTCAACCGATTAATGAGCTAAGATTCACTGTAGATGAAGAAGGCTACCTTCGCATCATTCTAAACGATGCCCCCTACTTTATCACCATCTTTGCCTTAAAGGATTTATGCCGGCTATTAAAATTACCCCTTTCCTTTGTCAATAAATTTCCACCCAGTGGCTTAATGCTGGAAAATTTAAATGAAAATCCATATCTGAAAACTGACAATCAGCCTTTGAAATTAATGATTTGGAACTGGGATGAAAATCAGGTGATCTCCGGGATATTACCCCAGGAAATACAACATATTCCGATAATTGATTTTTTGAATACTTTGAAAACGGACAATGTTTTTGAACGAGCGGAAACCAAACCGGAATCTATAATTGTGGATGGCGAAGAAATTGTATTGTATTTTACACTGCCGGACGAAATTGCACAGGAGGGATTTTCTTTTACCGGCGGTTTCGCAATCCATTATCTGCCTAACCAGGCAAGTGATACTTACATTACCCCATTTTATAATATGGCAATCACTTCCCAATCCGGTGAACTATTCGATTTTGATTTTGAAGCAGATAAAAAGCTGCGTATCGCAAAGCGGAAAAAATCTGACTTCGAAGAACTCACCATGGAATTCGCCACTCAATACACCGGAGAGGATTTGGGAGTGGATTACGAGAACACCATCAAACGGGGAATGGCTGCCCGGCAACTGTCCTCACTCAAGTTTGCTTTGCTAAAAACCTTAAAATCCAGGGCGACATCCATATACAGCTATAAAGGGATTAAAGTGGAAACCGGCGCAATCATGGAAAAAATTATTCCGGAATACAAACAATTTTTAAAGGCAAACAAAGAAGAATTAAAGCAGCGGGAAAAATTTGAAGCCAATACCATGTTGGCAGATTTCTATTTACCATTGTTTTATAACCGGATTTTTACCTTTCAATCGAGCAGCGAAAATCCGTATTTCTTTGTTCGTTATCGTCAGGCAATTGGTAAAATTTTTGACAAAGTATTGGAAGAAACCGGCGATATTATATTAACCTGAGATTATTGAAGTTTAATCTGATGATTGTATTGGGCTGGAAGTGGCACTATTTGAATATAGCAAATTAAATAATCCGTTATATTTTTTGATCGATGAGTGTCAATGCGTGATGCGTGATTCGTGATTATAGTTATTCGTCTCTTTTAAATTTTTACAGTTCACAAATTAGTGGTTTTTATAGTTCCGGATTTTGCCGATTCCAGGGCAGTGAGCACCACCTTCAAATCCTTATAACCTTCCTCGAACGGACTCTTTACCGGCTCACCTTCTCGAATTGCCGCATAAAAATCCAGCCACTCTTCTTTAAATCCACCGGTGTCTTCAACCTGTTCCACCTGTTCTTCTTTGCCCACTCGTTTTATTTTTATTTGACCCTCCTTCACTTCCATACTACCCTCATTACCTAAAATATACATGGTATCCTCCGTTAATCCATTGGCGCTGCAATAAAAGTTTAATTCTCCGTTAAAATGATTTCCTGCGCCGAATTGCAGCATCAACGTATCCATTTCTCCCACCTCCGGATTGATAGACTGTACCCGAGCATTGACAGTGGTGATTTCCTCAAACATGGTGCGAAGCGCACCCACAAAATGAACGCCACCGTCCGTTAAAAATCCACCCGGATACTGATGATTGATCCGCCATTGTGTATTGGCATAAGGAGAAGTATCGGCATGAACATACTGCAGAATGTTCCATATTACACCATAAGGCGTTCCTATTTTTCCTTCATCCATCAGTTCTTTTGCTTTTTGGAAGGTGGTACGGTATCTGAAATTCTCTGCTAACAACTTCACCTGCGAATATTGATTTGCCAGAGAAACCAACTTTTCCGCTTGCTGAAGACTGGCGGCTAATGGTTTTTCTAACAAGACATGTTTGCCTGCTTCCAAAGCTGCTCTGGTAACTTCGTAATTGAGATGGATCGGTAATAATATCGCCACCGCATCCACATCCTCTCTGGCAAGTAAATCGTTATAATCCAACATATACGGCACACCACCCACTTCTTCCGCAAAAGATTTCGCTTTCGGTTCGGTGTGGTTACAAACTACAGTTATTTGAAACTGATCTGTCAATTGTTTTAGTGCCGGTAAATGAAGCCGATGTCCAGCGATGCCACAACCAATGATGCCCAATCGAATCGGTGCCATTTGTTTTTTCTCCATCAATCTGTCTAAATCTTCTTCGGTTAATAAATAAACATAAGAACTCGTCACATTCTTTCAAAGGAAAAGCAAAAATAACTTTTATTTGGGACATCTGCTGTGTTTTTATTTGAGGGTCAATTTATTTCTTCAATTTTTCATCACTTATTTGTATAATTTAAACAACGCAATACTTAAATAAAAAATCCCGGAGAGGGAACGCGCAGATGGATTTTAACACATTCTCTATTTTAACACAATCTGTAAAACTGGTATCACCAAAAAAGTTGGGGGAAACCGAAACTAACCGGGCTCTCTCGATAAAATTAAAACAGGCAAAATCTTAAATAATATAGGTGATTAATAGAATAATGAAACGAAAACTTGGAAAAATACTTTCGAAATGTTATACACTTTTATTGAAAGACAAGAAGTTTTTAAACAAATCGATAGCTAAAGAATATGTTATACTTAATTAATTAAAGGATAGATTTTATAATGATATTAATGAAGACAAAGGGAACCACTTTTGCAAATATTTGGGAAAGTGATGGAACAGCACCATTTAATTCAACATACGTTGGATCTGAAATCTTAAATTATTCAGATAAAGTTCCAATAAGAGCTATTGGTTTCTATTCGGGTGAACAATCAAATAAAAACATATCGTTACTGAAAATTCAACATATTCAACAAGTTTTTGAATCGCCTAATGATATTCAGCTTCATTTTAAATTTACAAACAAACTACAGATTTTAAGTAGTGATTTTGATATTGAGGTCTCAAAATTATCTTCAAAATTACTCCTCATTATTAATGATTCTAAAGTATATAATATTTTAAATAAATTTGGAGTAATACCTGCTGGCGAAAAAATAGAAACGATACAATCCCCAAAGTTTTACAAAAAAAAATATCTTAGTCCCGAATTTTATTCTCATAAGAACTGGATAGAATTTGAAAAAATTACATCGGTAATTTTTAATATTTTAGGCTTTCATGTAATAGTTAAAGGTCATAAAAGTGAGAAAAAAAGATTGGCAGACATATACTGTTATTCTCCACCCATTATAAAAAACGACAGAATCTGTTTGATCATTGATTGCAAAAACCAGCAAAACTATTTTATTAATGCCGCAGATGAAAGAGCTATGAAAGAGTATATCTTAAATAAAAGATCGATTATTGCACAAGAAGGTGTAAAACCAGAAAATTTAATATTTCTTTTCATAGCACATAGTTTTGCAAAAGATTCGTATATAAAGGTACAAGAAATTTCAAAATCAACGAATTCATTCGGTGCTTTACTTACTAAGGATAATTTATTATTTCTTTCGGAAAAAAGATTAAGGATGGGCTATAAATTTTATTTAGAGCAATTCCCAAAACTTTTTAGAAATCAAGAAATAACTGTGGCACAAATGAATTATCTATATAATATAGAAGATGAATTTGCTTTATAATTTCTGAGAAAATGAATAACGATACCATAATAAAAGAGTTGGAATGATATTCCATTATTTACAAGATTAGTTCCAATATAATTCGAAGAGTAAATAGATGAATCCACATGCAAT
>CAZVKP010000028.1:0-14867 GCA_964627635.1 uncultured Calditrichaceae bacterium
TCTAAATGCAAGGGAATTTAATCAGGCTGATTCGTTCCTTCACACTAACAAAATTAGCGATTTGGAAGGCGCAGGAAAATTAAAATATCTGAAAAAATCAGAATACAGTTTATTTGGCAAAGATGCAAATTTACAACTAATGTCTCATAGCTCAACAGAAGCTGAGGAGTCACAAAATTCAGGTAGAAATGTGTTCCATGACCTTTATAGTACGGGAGAGATTTTTGTTTCTGATTTTTGGTATGTGGCGTCGGCACCGGGCAGGCTGGATTGGAAAAGCACAGTATGGTTGAGTGGTTTTACGCTGGTATCCGGAATATTATACGCGTATGACCAGGAAATATTAGATGCTTTTCGAAGAAGTAGAGAAAACTTTTTTTATAAATTATTTATTCACCAGGGATACAATTTTGAAAGAATGGGACATATGGGGGTTACCAATAAATTTTATTTTCTCGGCTTAGGTGTTGGCTATGTGTTCAATGTTAAACCGTTAACAACTATTATGGCTCAGATATTGGAATCACATTTTATTGCGGGTTCATTTAAAAATTTAGCCAATATATTTATTGGCAGACACCGGCCGTTTGAGGGGTATGGACCATATTCTTATTCGTTCAACGATGGCACCTCTTTTCCATCGGGGCATGCGTCAAATATTTTTCAGGTCGCAACCGTTTTGTCTCATCATGTGGATTTCTTACCGTTCGATATTGTCGTATATGGACTGGCAAGTTCCGTGGCATTTCAAAGAATTGATTCCAGAAATCACTGGCCGTCAGACGTATTTATTGCAGCGATTTACGGAACTTTAGTTTCCAGGGCGGTTTTAAGTCTGCATGAGAAACGCAAAGTGAAGATAGTGCCCCAAGTGAATTCCTATCATAAAAGTTTTGGGATAAACTTTTTGATTTCACTTTAATCAGAATTTTAATATTGTCCTGTTTGAATTTTGGGTAAAAACTATTTTAATAGTAACTGCTGAGGAAGCAAATTCTAAATGTATCCATTAAAGCATGGTTTTCGAATTCTAATTATAATTTTGATTTACTCAGGGATTGTTGCTGGACAATCAACCGATTCTACTTCTTATGATAGTGTTACAGTAAAACAATTGCGAGCCAGATTTGATAATTCTACTTTGTGGGATCAAATTTTTGCTGTCCCCGGCGAAGTTTTATTCTTCCCACTGGATTTATTCCTGATGGGCACAAAACAAGGTATTGTTTTTGTCGATAACAGTAAAATAATTCCCAGAACAATTGATTTCTTGACATCCGATGACGGAAAAAGAGGGGTGTTTCCAACATATTCATCAAGAACCGGCGGCGGTATAAAGTTTTATCAAAAAAGCCTGTTTAATTCACAATCCGAATTATCACTAAAATTAACTGCAGGACTTCACTTTCGCCAAAATTATGAGATTAAGTTAAAGGGAATATCTCTTTTTCAAAATGCTTTTTTTATGAATTTGAGAACTGAATATCAATTATTAACCACTGAATCGTTTTTTGGCATCGGACCTGATTCAAAGGAAGATGCCAAGACGACTTATTCACATGAAATGATGCTGGCAGAAGCAATTGGGATATATCAGATAAAAGATGATTTATATTGGGAGACAACATTGGGATATGAAATCAATAATATTTTGGATGGACGGGAATCAAGCCATCCAAAGATTGGAGAGTTGTATTCTCTTAAAGTATTACCTGGGTTAGAGGCTCAGATTAATATGATACGATTTGAAACGAGCTTTAAAATGGATACGAAAAACAGACCTGGAAATCCAACAAGTGGTATGGAAATAAATTTAAACGGTGGCATGTACAACCAGGTCAATGAAGATCGGTATGGATTTTGGAAATGGTCGGTTGATATAAGCAAATATTTTCATCTGTTTTACGATCGGGTTTTGGTTGTACGTGCCGCGGGTGAGTTTACCGAGCCGTTTCAGGATTCACAGGTTCCTTTTTTTTATTTAAGTGAATTGGGACGCCAGGAAACCATTAGGGGTTTTAGCCGGGGAAGATTTAGAGACCGTGATTATGTGTTGGGTTCGCTTGAATACCGCTTCCCGGTTTCCAGAGGACTTGATGCATTGTTGTTTGTTGATGGTGGTCAGGTATCATCAGATATTTACAACAAATATTCAAATGAGAATCTTGAGACTACGTATGGGGGAGGTCTAAGGTTTTGGAGTAAAAATGGATTAATCACTCAACTGCTCATTGGGAGGAGTAAGGACGGAATTCGTGTCATATTTAACTTGAACTAATGTAAACCGGATTTGTAACAAACAATTAGATGATGATGAATACGATGAAAGAGCCTTTAAAACATACAAAGAAAATATTAATTTTTGGCGCAATTTGCGTTGTTTTATTTTTGGTGAGTTGCAGTCAAAACAAGCTTTACAACGTTCCCTCACCAATCCCGGATGACATGCATCATGTTCCTCAACCTGAAGCAAATGACATTCATGTTTATGCTGAGTATTTTGAAAGGCAGGTTATCTCACAAATTGACGAGGCGGTAGATTTAGCCAGACAATACCGGAATATTACCGGAACAAGAAAAGCAACAGAAAATGTTGATGCATTCGGAGAAGTCCCGAATTCTTCCTGGTTTACCAATCGAAACGGGATTCAACGAATGTCTTTAAAGGAAATCGCCAGAGGGCCCAACAAAGGTGCCAGTCCGGATACTAGCGGATTATGGACCGTAATACGTGCAAAAGCAGAGGGAGTGACTCCCGGTTTCACTATCCGAGATACTAAGGGGGATTTATATTTAATTAAGTTCGATCCACCGGGCTATCCTGAACTAGCGTCCGGGGCAGAAGTGGTTTCAACTAAATTATTTTATGCCGCAGGATATAATACGCCGGAAAATTATATTGTTTATTTTCGTCCCGAAAACCTTCATTTGGGAGAAAAAGTTAAATTTACCGACAAAAAGGGACGAGAGCGCTTTATGACCAAAGGCGATCTGAATAATATACTTTCTGAAATCGAAAAGTTACCCAATGGCAAAATGAGAGCGTTAGCCAGCAAATACCTGGAAGGAATACCGGTTGGGCCGTTTCGGTATAAAGGAATAAGAGATGATGATTTTAATGATTTTATTCCTCACCATCATCGAAGGGAACTTAGAGGATTGAGAATTATTTCAGCCTGGTTGAACCACTACGATACCAAAGATGGAAATTCATTGGATATGTACGTAACTGAAAAAGGTAAAAGTTATGTAAAGCACTTCCTTATTGATTTTGGAGCAACTTTGGGGAGTGCCACTCATGGACCTAATCCAGCGTGGAGGGGCCATCAACATGATGTCGATCCGGTTGTTATTATGGAAAACATTGCGACCCTCGGTATGTATGTTCGTCCATGGGAAAAGATAGAGGGGGTAAAATATCCATCAGCGGGATTATATTATTCTGAGTTTTTTAATCCAATGGAATATAAACCTCAGATACCCAACCCGGCGTTTGAAAATATGACATTATTGGATGGCTATTGGGCAGCAAAAATCGTGATGTCTTTTACAGACGAACAGATCGCCACCGCAGTGAAGCAGGGACAATATTCCAATCCCCGGGCGAAAGCTTATCTGACCAAAACCATCCAACAACGCCGGGACATTATTGGTAAATATTTTTTTACTCGGGTAAATCCTTTGGATAATTTTAAAATTATTTCTAATTCCCATGGCTCGTACTCATTAACATTTACAAATTTAGCGCTAAAATATGGCTTTAAGGAAGAAGCGAAGACCAGATATCAATATCAATTTAATATTTTAACTTCAAGAAAGAAAAAAAACTTTGATCCGGTTGTTATTCGAAAAAATACAATATCTCTAAAACCGGTTTTGGAAAAAATTAAACAGTTTTCGAAATTCTCTGCTTCGTACCCGGATCAACTGCAAATACAAATTATATTGAGAACACAATCTCATACTGATTCCGGTTGGAGTAAGGATATTAATGTCTATTTAAATTTTAAAAACAATGGTTTAAATTTGTTGGGATTGGAAAGAGAAGCCTAAATAATAGTTTCAACATCATTAAATTCCGGACTAATTTAGATTATAGAAGTAAACCGTTTGAATATATGGAGCCGTTAAATTAAATGACTTTATAAAATACTCTTTATTTTTTAAAATTGAGGCAAAATATGCCAAATCCATTTAAGTCCATTATGAATATTCGGCGCGAAGAATTACCGATTGCGCTTTTAATGTTTAGTTATTTTTTTCTGGTCATTACCAGCTTTTGGGTGCTAAAGCCAATTAAAAAGGCAATATTTATACAACTCTACGATAAAACCGGCTTCGAACTTTTTAATTGGGCCATGACCGCAGCACAAGCTGAATTATTGGCAAAAATACTGAATATGTTTGTTGCTTACCTCGCCGTGATTGCGTTTACGCTGGTGGCAAATAAATTCCGAAGGCAACAGTTGTCCTATATCTTTTCGACTTTCTTTATTGTGTTTTACATCCTTTTTTCTTTGGTAATGGATCAGCCATCGGGATCCGTTGTTTGGTCGTTTTACCTTTTTGGCGATCTTTTTAGCACATTGATGGTTGCGACATTCTTTGCGTTTTTAAATGACAGTATGACTTCCGACTCCTCCAAACGACTTTATGGTATTATCGGACTAGGTGGAGTAGCCGGAGGAGCATTTGGCTCTTCCGTTGTAAGGGCCTGGATTGGTTCATTACCTACAGCCACCTGGTTAATGATTTGTCTCGGTTTGGCGTTAATTATTATTGTTATTGCAGGAATTGTTGGTCGTTTGGTTCGTAAAATTCCCACTCTGGAAGTGGATTCAAAAGAAGAAAATGAACTTGAAAAGAAAATAGAAAATCCTGCCTTAGAGGGTGCCAAGCTGGTTTTTAAATCCAAATATTTACTTGCCATTGTCGCTATTGTGGGATTGTATGAAATTGTTTCCACTGTCATGGATTTTCAATTTACCGCTACCATTTCCCATTATCTGGATGGCCCGGCAATTGGTAAACAAATGGCAACCGTATTTACCTTGACCAATTGGGTGGCAATGTTCGTGCAACTCTTTTTAACGAGTTTTATTATGACCCGTTTTGGAATAAAGACTGCTCTCATGATTCTGCCCGTCATGGCAATTGTTGGTTCTTTGGGATTTATGGCTATTCCCATTTTATGGGTGGGGAGTTTATTAAACACGTTTGATAATGGTTTTAGCTATTCTATAAATCAGTCTGCAAAAGAATCCTTATACGTACCAACAACAAAGGATGAAAAATATAAAGCCAAAGCGTTTATCGACATGTTTGTTCAACGGTTCGGAAAAGTTCTGGCTATTGGCGTAAGTTTAGCCATTACAACAATTGTTACCGATTTTTCGAGTGTGCGTTGGCTTTCAATTTTTACAGTACTGATTGTTTTAATCTGGTTCTTTGCGGTCTTTTACGCAGGTAACCGGGTTAAGGAGTTGTCTGGCAAATGAGGGAAAGTAAAATAAGTTCACCATCACAGAAATGAGTGGGAAATTTAAGATATCATACAAATTGATATTTTAAACAGGTTTGCAGGATTCAGGTGACTTCTATGAAATTTTTTGTTCGAAAAATATTAAATGTAGAGGAGGGCGAAGGTTTTAGAGTCACCCTAATGTTCCTGTATATTTTTTTGATTATTGCTACCCTTCTCATCGTCAAACCTGCAAGAAATTCTTTATTTTTAATTAAATTCGGATATAAACAACTTCCCTATGTATTTATTTTGGTTGCACTGTTTGCAGCGATCATAACTCAAATATATTCAAAATACTTCATTAGAGTCCGTCTAAATAAACTGATTTTAAATACATTATTTTTCTGTATATTTTCGTTATTTCTATTTTGGCTGCTTCTCCATCTGGAATATGAAGCAGGCTGGTTTCTTTATGTTTTCTATGTGTGGGTGGCAATTTATGGTGTACTTACCACATCGCAATTCTGGTTACTGGCAAATTATGTTTTTAATGCGCGGGAAGCAAAACGTCTATTTAGTATTATTGGGGCAGGGGCAATTTCCGGTGGAATATTTGGGGGATACTTAACCAATTGGTTAACACCGGTAATTAGCACCAAAAACATGCTGTTTATTTGTATTGGATTTCTGTTATTATGCAGTTTTATACTCACTCAAATTTGGAGAAGAAGTGTAAAACGAAGTTTTAAGGAAAAATTAGTTCAACAAAAAAGAATAAAACAAGAGAAACCTGATTCAAATCCGATTAAGACTATTCTCAATTCAAAGCATTTAACCTATGTAACAATATTGGTCGGAATCGGCGTTGTTGTTGCAAATTTGGTCGATTATCAATACAGCGCTATTGCCAGCGAAAAGATTACCAATGAAGATGAGCTCACTGCATTTTTTGGATTTTGGCTGTCCAATCTTAGTGTTGTTTCATTATTTATACAGATATTTATTACCAACCGGATTTTGAAGTATTTTGGCGTCCCAATTTCTCTCTTTTTTCTGCCTGTTGGAATTTTAATTGGCGCAGTTGCAATTTTGTTTACGCCTGCTCTATGGTCAGCAATTCTTATTAAAGTAAGTGACGGGAGTATGAAACACTCCATCAATAAATCCGGGATAGAATTGTTAATGCTGCCGGTGCCTGCAAAAATTAAAAATCAATCCAAAGAATTTATCGATGTGTTTATCGATAGCCTGGCTACCGGGCTGGTAGGCATCATGTTGGTCATTTTGTCTAATAAAATGGGACTACCTGTCCCGTATATCAGCGTTCTTGTTATTGGGTTGATTGGTGTATGGATGTATGCAATTCTGCGTGAAAAAAAGGAATATGTTGATGCGTTTCGCAGAGCAATTGAAAATCGGAACTTCGATTTTGAGGCACAAAATATTAATATTGATGACGCTGCGGTTTTTGATTCTTTGATACAAATATTAGATGGTGAGGATGAAAAGCAGATAATTTATATTTTAAAATTAATTGAAAATGTGCGAAATAATAAGTTTATTCCCCATTTTAAAAAATTATTATATCAACCTTCCGCTGAAATACGGGCGCAGGTTTTAAAAATGCTTAGGCGATATGATAACACTAACTTAGCAAATGAAGTTAATGAACTTGTCAATGACAAAAATCATGAAGTTCGGATTGAAGCAATTCGCTACCTTTTTAAGTTTCGCCCCAACGGAAAAGATGTTGTAATGAATTTTCTGCAAGATAAAGACTACCGTATTCGCAGTGCAGCTCTTATGTGCGTCGCATCGGAATACAGTGAAAATGAGAAGATTCGAGAAGGCATAGATTTAAACAAATTACTGGAAGAGTTTATTCATGAAGTGACCCATAAAGATTACCGGGTAGAAGGGTTGGAGTTCATTAAAATTAATTTGGCGAGATTAATTGGAATAACCCATGAACCGAAACTAAATCACCTACTTCAACAGTTATTAAAAGATGATTCATCAAAAGTGAGACAATCAGCCGCCTTAGCCGCAGGGGAAATGAGAAATCCAATATTTATTCCAGATTTGGTTAATCAGTTAAGTTCGAGAAAGGATTCAAAAAATGCTCAAATTGGTTTGGCGAACTATGGAGATGAAATTGCTGATAAATTGGAAAACTACTTAACCGATAGTAGTCAGGATAATCGCATTCGTCGCGGTGTTGCAAGAACATTTAGCATGATTGTTTCTCAAAAGTCTGTGAATGTTCTGATAAATAATTATAATCAAAATATCAATATCGTACAATATGAAATATTAAAATCACTTAACAAATTAAGAATCAAATTTGATCATTTAAAATTTGATCCCCAAAATATCGAGCAGAAGGTCTCTGATGAAATTTCCGAATATTTTGAAAAATTATCTCTACTTATTTCTTTGAATAACTTTTTTAAAGACGAACATAAATCAGATGAAAATCAAAATGATCAGATTGAAATTGCTAAAGCACAGGATTTGTTACTTCAAGCGGTAAGTGAAAGGTTGTCGGTTCATCTTGAAAGGATTTTTAGATTGTTAGCATTAATTTATCCCCCACATGATATGTATAACACGTATTTGGGGATAAATAGCAATCGACAAGAATTAAAGATGAATGCTGTTGAGTTTTTAGACAACATCTTAAGCTTTAAATTCAAGCGGGTAATTATACCGATTATAGAGTCATCTTCCTGGGAATCGTTGAAACAGTATGCCCCGCTTAAAGATAAAATTAAAGAATTCTCCGGGGCTTATGCTTTAAAAACCCTTATTGAACAGGATGATAATTGGCTAAAATCCTGTGCTCTGTTTATGGTGTCGGAAAAAGAAATTTCAAATCGAGAAGAGCTGATACGGACGTATATTACGTTTCCGAATGCAATAGTAAGAGAAACTGCCAAATTCGCTTTGGAGAAAATTGAGAAGAATTAGTCTGAGTACTAAATTATAATCCTGGTCGGAGAACTTTATTCTAAAGTCATTCGGCTAATAAAAATTAAATAGTAAAATGAGAATAACATGTTAACTGTAATTGAAAAAGTTCTTTTTTTAAAAGATATAGATTTCTTTAGAAATACCGCTACGGATGATTTAGCTCACGTTGCGAGCATTACTGAAGAAGTGAGATACGAAGCGGATTCTGAAGTGTTTAAACAGGGTAGTGTGTCAGATGCGATGTATTTGGTTGTGCAGGGGCGAGTGCGTTTGATTCATGGGAATCAGGAAGTGCAAATTGCCGAACCTAAAAATGTATTTGGAATGTGGGCGCTGTTTGATGACGAGCCGCGAATTGTAACCGCACAAACAATTGAAGCCTGTATTTTCTTAAAACTGGAAAGGGACGATTTTTTCGAATTACTTTCCGATCATCCGAAAATTACCCAGGCGCTCCTGAAAACAATTTCCAAACGTTTAAGAGATTGGATTGATCGTTTTCAGTATTGATGGCGAATAATTTTTTAATGCCTCAGTTTCATTTTGCAATCACGATATTTTTTATCATTAAAAATTGTTACTTTTTTTTGAGTTCCATTGAACAACCCTTATATTAAAGGAAATGACAAATAATGGAGAATTTGAATGGCTTCTTATAAATACGATTTATTGGTTATTGGTTCCGGTCCTGCCGGACAAAAAGCAGCCATTGCTGCCGCAAAATTAAACAAACGGGTCGCCGTTGTGGAGAAAAAAACCGTGGTTGGGGGTGTATGCATAAATACCGGTACTATCCCGAGTAAAACGTTAAGAGAAGCGGTACTATACCTCTCCGGCTATCAGGAGCGCAGTTTTTACGGTGCGTCATATGCGGTGAAGCAGAATATTACCATAGATGATCTGATGTTTCGATCGGACCATGTGATCAGAAATGAAATTGAAGTGATACGCCATCAATTGCTGCGAAACGGTGTAGATCTCATCAATGCGGAAGCATCTTTTGTGGACCCACATACCATTCGGCTGAACTGGGTAGACAGTCCCGGACACCGGGATGTAACTGCCGCAAATGTAATTATCGCTACTGGAAGCATTGCCACCCGTGATCCTCATATTCCCTTTGATGGACGCAGAATTATTATTAGTGATGATATTATGAATTTGGATCGCATTCCCCGAACCATGGCAGTTGTGGGTGGCGGGGTAATTGGTTGTGAATATGCCAGCATGTTTGCTGCACTGGGCGTACGGGTTACTTTGGTGGACTTGCGAAAAGATTTGTTATCTTTTGTAGACGAGGAAATTACCGACAGTTTAATTTATCATCTGCGCCAAAACCGGGTTATTCTAAGACTTGGAGAAGAAGTTAAAACAATTGAACCGATTGAAGAAGGTGAACATAGAAAGGTAAAATTACATTTAACCAGCGGTAAACAGGTGCTCGCAGAAAAAGCGCTTTACAGTATTGGTCGTACCGGAGCCACCGAAAACCTGAATTTGGAAGCTGCCGGAGTGAATCCTGACGATAGAAAACGCCTTCAAGTAAATGAACATTATCAAACAGAGGTTCCTCATATTTACGCCGTTGGTGATGTGATTGGATTCCCCAGCCTGGCATCTACCTCCATGGAACAGGGACGGTTAGCATCCAGCCATGCGTTGGGAATAGAAACCAAGAGTTTTCCGGAATTGTTTCCCTTTGGAATTTATACCATTCCTGAAATATCTATGGTCGGGAAAACGGAAAAAGAACTTACCGAAGAAGGAGTGCCATACGAAATCGGTAAAGCACGTTATAACGAAATTGCCAGGGGGCAAATTATAGGAGATGAAATCGGCTTGTTGAAATTGATATTTCATCTGGAAACGCAGGAAATTTTGGGAGTTCACATTATTGGAGAAGGTGCCAGCGACTTAGTGCATATTGGTCAGGCTGTAATGGCCAGCAACGGAAAACTGGATTATTTTATCAACACCGTATTTAATTACCCAACCCTGGCGGAATGTTACAAAAATGCGGCTTTTGATGGAATCAATCGAATGGGTATGACTGCATAGCACAGGTGTGATTCAATAAAGTTGAAATTAATTTATATCAAGTGGGAGTATTGATTAAATGCTGGAAATCTACTTTATTCGTCATGGGGAATCGCAGGGAAACCGGGAAGACCGTTTTAGGGGACGTCATGATTTTCCTCTCAATGAAAACGGAATTCGCCAGGCTGAAGCATTAAGAGAAGAGTTACAAACAATTCAATTTGATGCCATTTACAGCAGCCCATTGAGCCGTGCATTAAAAACCGCAGAAATAGTGGCAAATCGAGAAAATTTAGTTGTCATTGAGGAAGGATTCAATAATATTTTTCTGGGCGATTGGCAAAATACACCAAAGACTAAAATAAAAGAAACGTATCCTGGTTTATGGAAACTTTGGACCACTGAACCTGAAAAACTGAACTTTCCGGGAATGGAAACCCTGCAGGAAGTGCAAAAAAGATCGCATCAAGCATTAATGAAACTGATTGAAAAACATACAGAAGGTAAAATCGCTATTGTGACCCATCGTGCGGTTATAAAACCTTTGTTTGCCGTTATGCTTAATATTCCACAGCCGTATTTCTGGAAACTGCACATGGATACCGCCGCTTACAGCATTGTGGAATATCGGAAAGAAAGAGGTTTTACATTTACCCTGCTCAATCAATTTAAACATTTAAAAGATTATATTAGGGAAGATTTAGGCTAATTTTAACAAGAAAATGATTTGATAAAATTTACCTGCTGTCACATATCATAGAGTGTATCATCTATTTTAGGTTTGGATTTCTGTCCTGTTTTTTTAATTCCTTCTTGGAAAAGAATCGGATCTTCCTCTTCCAGTAAATCTCCCATCTCTTCCTCAATTTTTTCAGGATCTTCACCTTTTTCCAGCCGATGGAGCGCCTCTTCCATCCCCGGACCCAGTTTTAATCCTGTGTAATCCGTAAGCTTTTTCATCAATTGTGCTGCCTGTTTGGGATCATCTTCATTAATTTTATTCGCTTCCCGGGCAAGCATTCCCATTGCTTTTTCCATTTTTGATTCATCGATGGGAGGCATTCCCTCTTCACCTTCGCCTTCCTCTTTTTTACCGGAAAGAGTCGCAAATAATGATACCTTCTTGCTCAATTGGTGATTATCTGATTTCGGGCAGTTTGGAATTTTCTCGGTATTTACTGTTCTGGAAAAGAATTTATAGACAGTATTGCATTCCTGGCAGTAAAATTCATAAATGGGCATGATCAAACTCCTTCTTTAAATCGAAAATGTTGCTCGCTTTAGATATAATCTAACAAAATATTTCTTTACAATTGGTTTTAAAACTACAATTTAGATTTTAATTTTTTAATGAGCTATTAATCCAATTGCAAAAATACGATTTTCAATGTGTAATTAAAATGACTGTTTTCAATTTTTTTGGAATTTAAATTTTTACGGAACGGGATTTAAATGTACCTATGTAGAACTCAGGTTCACTGAATTAAATATCTTAAATATCAAGATTTTAAAAATATGTTAGAATAATAAAACTGTAACCTTTGGTAGATTGTTGAATCTAATTCTCAATTAGAGAACTTTTTAATGAAACACAAGTTGAAAAAATAATTGATTGAGTTGGAATATGATCAAGAATAAGACGCAAGGTAAATATATGAAAGAACAGTTGCTGGAAAAGGTGTGGATTTATTCAGAAACAAATCTTCCAACCATGTATGGAGAATTTAGGGTTATTATATTTAACAATAGTCTTGATAATAAAGAACACATTGCCATTGTGAATGGAAATATATCAAATGGCGATATAATTCCAGTTCGTATTCATTCCGAGTGTTTGACCGGTGAAGTTTTAGGGTCTCTTAAGTGTGATTGCCGGGATCAATTACAAACCGCTCTTCAATTTATCGGAGATAATGGAAAAGGTGTTGTTTTATACATGCGTCAAGAAGGTCGGGGGATTGGTTTGGGAAATAAGATACGTGCTTATGCACTGCAGGAGATGGGATTAGACACAGTTGAAGCCAATCATCACTTAGGATTTCCGGATGATATGCGCCGATATGACGTGGCAGCAGCAATGTTACACCATTTAGGAATAAAATCTATTCAGTTATTAACCAACAATCCTAAAAAGATTTTAGGTGTTGAGAATTACGGCATCGAAGTTGTGGAACGCATCCCGCTTGAGGTTGAACCGAACGAGATAAATAGATTTTATTTAAACACCAAAGCAGAAAAATCTGGACATTTATTTCAAAAAAGTACAAAATTATCAGAATTTGATTACTATTTTGGTAATTAGAGGATAAAAAATAAGAGGTAAGCGATGATGAGCTTTAAATTTATTACTGTTCTATTTATTGGTATAATGACAACTTTAAGTCTTGCAGGAAGCCAGAAAGAGCTCCCGGTAGAGGTGGGTGACGAAGCACCTTCAATAAAATTAAAAGATCAAAATGGAGAGTATCGTTCCCTTTCAGAGTTTGAAGGCAAAAAGGTAGTCCTGTACTTTTATCCCAAGGATGATACACCAGGCTGTACCGCTGAAGCATGCAGTTTTAGGGATGGTTACAGTGAATTACAAAAAGCCGGTATCGTTATACTTGGGGTAAGCTATGATTCTCCGGAATCTCATCAAAAATTTAAAGAAAAGCACAATCTGCCTTTTACTCTATTAAGTGATGAAGATAAAAAAGCGGCTAAGGCTTACGGAACATATCGTCCTGGAGCTGCCAAACGCTATACTTATTTAATTAATGAAGATGGCAAAATTATTCATATCTTCAAAGAAGTTGATGTAAATGAACATGCCGATGAAGTGCTTGCAATCTTCCAGGAAAATAAAAAACAAGGTTAAAATTTTATTCAGGAATGGTCGGTAAAAAACCGATCAATCCGATTTCCCCATCAAATTTTAGTATCCTGAATTTTTTAATTGTGCTTAGCGCATTGAATGGTTTTATTTAAGGCATTAATTTAATAACCAATTTTTCTTAGGACTCAAAGTTTGAGTATTCCCATTTTACATCGATTTTATCAAAAAGAACAAATTTTAGAAAAAATGGAGCCTGCAAGCCTGAAAGCACGCATTACCGCGCAATTGATTGACGGGATTATTTTAGGGGTGGTGGTGAGCGCTTTATTAGCCATTTACAGTCGCGGAGATTTATATTCCATTTGGATATCACCACTTGTTCCAATTTACATTGTTCAAACTGTTCCCGGTTATATTCCGCATTTCGCGGATTGGTGGTGGGGTGGTTATTTTGTCACAATATCACTGCCACTGATTGCTGAGTTCAAATTAGCTTATCCTTCACCTATACAATGGTTACTTTATGCTGCATACTATTCAATATTTCATTCTCAATGGGGACAAACACCTGGTAAAATGATGAAAGGTTTAGTTATTCTTACGGCTTCCCAGAGAAAATTGAGTCTGGCTCAATCGTTTAAACACTGGCTGGGTTATATCGTTTCACTATTGCCGTTGGGATTGGGATTTTTGATAAACTATCAAAAGAAAAATAATCGTACCTGGGCTAATCAAATTTCTGATTCGGCTGTGTACTCTTTCTTAAAATATTAACGCTTTTCGGGCTAGAAATTTGCTTTACTTATGAGGCAAAAAATTAAACGTGTCTAATAACTTACAAAGAATTTGAGCGAATGAGGTTAGAAGCCCCTAAAAATTACTCATCTCTCAATTTAATTTTTATTACAGTATTCCTCTTAATAAATACATTTTTCACAACTACTTCAGGTCAAATCAATAAATTCAAGCGGTTGGGTCTGGAAGATGGCTTATCTCAGAATTCAATCTATTCTATTTTGCAGGATAATAAAGGCTTTTTATGGTTTGCAACCGCTGATGGCTTAAATCGATTTGATGGCTATAATTTTAAAATTTACCGCCACGAACCCAACGATCAGAATTCACTGACGCAAAGCGGTATCTGGGTGATTGAAAAAGATGCCTTGGGGAATATTTGGATCGGAACCATGTCCCACGGGCTCAACAAGTTCAATCCGGCGACAGAAAATTTTAAGCACTTTCAATTTCAACAAGATGATTCAACCACTTTAAGCAGTAATCGCATTAGAGCATTATATGCAGATGAAAATGGGAATCTATGGATTGGAACCAGCGACGGTGGGCTTAACCGAATGGATTTAGATTCTGAAGAAATCACCAGAATTCCGGTAAGTGATACCGGCAAACAAGGATTATTGGGAAGAAAGGTTCAATGGATAATTGAGGACGAGAGAGGGATGCTATGGATCGCCACCGCTGACGGAGGAATGAATCGACTAAATCCCAATACACTTCAAATTCAACATGTGGTTCTGCAGCATAAATATTCACAAGTTTATTTCAAAACAAGTGTGGAAT
>CAZVKP010000029.1:0-14807 GCA_964627635.1 uncultured Calditrichaceae bacterium
TATTTACAATATTGTTGTAGCAAGGAAAATTATATGTCAGCCATTTTTTGTTTGCATACAATCAGAAAATAAGTCATTTTAAATCAGGAATCATTCAAACAAGGTTTAAACCATGATTAAAGTCGTCACATCGGATGAAATGCGAGAGATGGATCGCTATACTATTCAGGATTTGGGAGTTCCCGGCGTGGTCTTGATGGAAAATGCCGGCGTGGGTATTTTTCGGATTATCAGGGAAATGTATGGCGACGTAGAAGGATTGTCTGCCTTTATTTTTTGTGGAAAAGGTAATAACGGTGGCGATGGTTTTGTGATTGCCAGACATCTCTGGGATGCTGGCGCTCATGTTAAAATTTTTATTGCTGGTGCAGATGAGGATATTAAGGGAGACGCCCGCATTAATTTTGATATTGTTCAAAAATTGAATATTCCCCACCATTTCGTTTCAAAATTGCAAGATTTTGAAGATAAAATTGATCCTTCTCCGGACTTGATTGTAGATGCATTATTGGGAACCGGTATTAAAGGCGCAGTCCGGGGTTTTTTCAAAGAGGTCATTCGCTATATAAATGAGTTTAAACGACCAATCGTCTCGGTGGATGTTGCATCCGGGTTAAATGCTGATACGCCGGCAGTTGAAGGGGATGTTGTTCAGGCAGATGTTACCGTCACCATGGCGTTGCCAAAAATATGTCATATTTTTTATCCGGCGCGTAATTACGTCGGTGAGCTTTTTGTTGCCGACATTGGGATTCCACATACCACTCGCAATTCGGAAGCGGTGAAAGTCCAGGTTATCGACAAAGCGGATATTGTGTTGCCGGAACGTTTACCCGATTCCCATAAATATCATAATGGAAAAATTGCGGTCATTGCAGGTTCTCCCGGCTTCACCGGTGCAGCAGCACTCACGGCTCAGGCGGCCCTAAATATCGGCGCAGGTTTAATTAGGCTGGCGGTTCCCAATTCTCTGAATTCCATATTAGAATCAAAATTAACGGAAGTAATAACCCATCCGTACCATACTGGAAATGGCGACTCGCTCAGTTCCGATGATTTGCCTCAATTAGCAGAATTATTGGAATGGTGCGATGTACTGGCAATAGGACCTGGTTTGGGAAGGTCTGATGAAGCCCAAGAGGCGATAATTGAAATATTAAAAAATTTCGATAAACCAGCCGTTATTGACGCGGATGCATTATTTGCACTGGCAAATAACCCTCTTCTGTTAAAAAAAGCGCATCCCAATTGGGTCTTAACTCCCCATCACGGAGAATTTTATCGATTTTTAAAAAACACTTCAAAAGAAGACTTTAAATTTAATTTTGTTACGTATGCGCGACAATTTTCAAATGATTATCAGATTAATTTGCTATTAAAGGGAAGTCCTTCGCTAATTTCAGACCCGGCAGGAAACGTTTTTATAAATACTACCGGAAATGCCGGTTTAGCCAGCGGCGGCACAGGTGATGTGTTGACCGGTTTTGTGGCAGGACTCTTAGGGCAAAAAATGGAACCACGCTCTGCCGCTTACACGTCAAATTATTTACATGGTTTATGTGCGGATGAAATTGCCGGAACAAATTCAATTTATTCGCTCAATGCAACTGATTTGCTGGAAATATTAGGTGAAGTAATTCAAAAACATTTTCTCTCTCAGGAATAAATTCTAATCATAATAAAAATTTTACAATTGTAAGAATTTAAACTCATTTAAATATATTCGGGAGATGATATGAAATATTCTAATAACCATTGGCATACCTTATTGGTTATCCTGTTGGTTTCATTTATTACGATTCTCTTGTCGTGCGGGGGTGACAGGGTCAGCTCGGTCAATGTGGATTTAGAAAAAATTAAAGAGCGAGGTAAATTGGTGGCAATTACCGGCTATAGCGCTACCAGTTATTTTATTTACCGCGGCAAAACCATGGGGTATGAGTATGAACTTCTCACTCGATTAGCAGATCATCTGGACCTTGAATTGGAGATTAAGATTGAAAATGATTTTGATACTATTTTTGATAAGCTTAATCAGGGAGAAGCAGATATTATTGGTTATGGTTTAACCATTACTCAACAGCGAAAAGAAAAAGTCAATTTTACAGAGCCTTTATACACCACCCAGCAAGTGTTAGTGCAGAGAAAGCCGGAAAACTGGCGGAAAATGAAACTCCACCAAATAGAAGACTCTCTTCTACGAACTCCTGCTGAACTAATCAATAAAACGGTTCATGTGAAACAAGCATCTTCATATTATGAACGATTAAAACATTTATCTAAAGAAATTGGGGGGAAAATAGATATTTTGGAAGTGGATGGTGATACAAGCACCGAGCAGATGATCCGCAAAGTGGCCAATGGAGAAATTGATTATACCGTTGCAGACCAAAATATTGCGCTAATAAATAAAGCATATTATTTAAATATCGATGTAAAAACACCGATTAGTCTGCCACAGAGAATTGGGTGGGCGGTTCGAAAAAATTCACCCAATCTCTTAAAAGCTTTAAATTCCTGGATAAGTGAGATGAAACAGGGCACTCCATATTATGTCATCTACAACAAATATTTCAAAAACCGTGGCGCATATGTCAGACGTGCCAAAAGTGAGTATCTCTCCGTTAGCGGGGGTAAAATATCTGCATACGATGAGATCATAAAAGAAAAAGCCAAAGTCATTAATTGGGATTGGCGACTTTTGGCGGCTTTAATTTATAAAGAATCTCAATTTAAACCACGAGCAAAATCGTGGAGCGGTGCCGTTGGACTTATGCAGGTTTTACCCCGGACTGCCAGACATTTTGGTATCAAAAATTTGAGAGATCCATATAAAAATATTGAGGCGGGAGTTCAACAGTTAAACTGGTTGGAAAATTATTGGAAAGATAAAATTGATGATAAAGATGAACGATTAAAATTTATTCTCGGATCCTATAACGTTGGGCATGGACATGTGCAGGATGCACGTAAATTAGCTGAGAAATATGGGCGAGATCCGAATAAGTGGGAGGGAAATGTTGCATATTATCTTCTGCACTTATCAGACGAAAAGTATTTCACAGATGAAGTCGTAGATTTTGGTTACTGCCGCGGAATTGAACCATTCAATTATGTGAAAGATATCTATAAAATTTGTCAACATTATAAAAAGGTGATTGTGGCGTAATTTATCCGCATTTTTTAAAATGCCACCTTATATCTGAGATAATTTTAATAAATGAAACAAGGAGATTTTATAAATGCCATGGATTAAGACAATTGGTTTAGCCGATGCCAGCGGTGATTTAAAAGATGTTTATGACCAGGTGGTTTCCGACAGAGGAAAACTCTCTAATATTATGAAAATTCAGAGTCTGAATCCGGGAGCAATGAGAGCCCACATGGATTTTTATCTTTCTATTATGTTTCGATCAAACACATTGAAGCGGGAAGAAAAAGAAATGATAGCGATAGTGGTTTCGGTTGTTAATAAATGCGACTACTGCATTAATCACCATGCTGAAGCGTTGAACTTTTATTGGAAAGATGAAAAACGATTAAAAACGTTAATTGAAGATTTTCGAAACTGCGATATCTCAACCCGCATGAAGAAAATATTGGAATATGCGGTGAAACTAACCGAGACCCCTCAAAGCATTCAGGAATCGGATATTGAGGAATTAAAAAAAGAAGAATTAAATGACAACCAAATTTTGGATATTAACTTAATAACCAGTTACTTCAATTTTGTAAACCGTATTGCTAATGGTCTGGGAGTTGAATTTTCTTTAGAGGAAGTCAGAGGTTACAAATACTAAAGTGATTCAATCCCAAACAACCGGTTTGGGATTGAATATCAGTTATTTAAATTCTGTGCGTTATCGCTTTTTGCGGGTCGCAATAAAATAAAGAAAATATCCAAGTAAGCAGAACACTGCAAATGAAAGAATTTCTCCGGCAACACCATGCAAACCGAATTTCAATCCTGCCGGTTTTGCACCGACGAAAAAGGCAAAGGCTGCAATAAGCACTCCCATTAGTCCTTCTCCGGCAATTAATCCCGAACTTAACAGAACACCAGACTTCGTTTGCTTTGCCGCAATACTCTCATCTTGATTCTTACGATGGGCTTCCACAATTTTTCGAATGATACCTCCTGCAAATACCGGCGACATGGTAGAAAGCGGTAAATAAATACCCACGGCAAATGGTAATGAAGGAACGGATAATAGTTCTGCCACCACTGCGAAACTTGCCCCGATGAGAACCAGGCTCCAGGGTAAGTTTGCCTGAAGTACACCATCCACCACCGTTTTCATTAGCGTTGCCTGGGGTGCAGGAATTTCCTGGGAACCAAATCCATATACTTTGCCAAGGGTCATTACTGCCAGGGCAATGAAAAAGGCTGAACTCAGGGCACCGAACAGTTCACTTCCCTGTTGTTTTTTAGGAGTGGCGCCAATCAAATATCCGGACTTCAAGTCCTGAGAAATATCACCTGCGATGGATGCTGCTACCGCAACAACCGTCCCAATAGTTAAAACTGCTGCTTTGCTCATGATGTCGGTCCAGCCGAGCATAAAAAACACTGCACTGGTTCCTAACAAAGTTACAATGGCCATTCCAGAAGTGGGATTGGATGAAACACCTACCATACCCACGATTCGGGAGGAGACGGTGACAAAGATAAATGCAAATAAAGCGATGGCAAGCGAACCAACCAGACGAGTGATTAGAATCTGATTAACTCCTACCACGAATGGAGTGCTTATGGCTATTACTAAGAAAATAGCAACAACGCTTACAACAACTTTAAACGACAAGTCCCGATCTGTTCGAATTTTTGATTCTGCTGTTGCCATTGCTTTGGGAGAAAGTTCGCCGATACCAATTTTTAATGAGTTAATCATCATCGGGAGAGATTTAAACACGGTGATAATACCCGCAACTGCCACAGCACCTGCGCCAATATAGCGAACATATCGAGTCCAAATTTCATAAGGAGACATTTCAGCTATTAGCTTTACCTCTTCCGGAAACATAGGCGTATTTACATATTCACCAAAGTGAGCTATGGCAGGAATAATTCCCAACCAGGAGAGTAAACCTCCAGCCACCATAATGGCTGCTATGCGAAATCCCAGGATGTACCCCACCCCCATGAGTGCCGGGGTAGCTTCTAACCCCAATTCGCCTTTTTTTAGGCCGGGAATGGGCAGTTTTACATGAGCCGGCCACAGTTTTGCGAATGACAGAATCCCTTTATAGATTAGCCCGATTCCCAGCCCCTGGAAAACAAATTTTGCGCTACTCCCGCCTTCATCTGCGGCAATTAAAACTTGTGCTGCTGCAGTTCCCTCCGGATATGGCAGGGTTTCATGCTCCTGCACAATTAAAAATCTCCTTAAGGGAATCATAAAAACAATACCCAGCATACCGCCTAAAAGACCCAATAAACCAATTTGAAACAATCCCGGGTCGAGTTGCCACATGAATAACGCCGGAATGGTAAATATGATTCCGGAAGCAAGCGATGAACTGGCAGAACCAGTGGTTTGTGCGATATTCGCTTCGAGAATAGTGGCTTTTCCCCAGATTTTTTCAAATGACCTGAACAGTGCAACTGAAATGACAGCCAGCGGGATAGCAGTACTAATGGTTAATCCGACGCGCAAACCCAAATAGGCGTTTGCACTTCCAAACATTACACCAAATATAGCTCCGACAATTAGCGCCCGGATGCTGAAATCTGTCTGCTTAGAATCGTGTGGCACATGTGGTTGGAATTCTTGCATAACTCAGCCCCAATTTTATTCGTTAAATCGAATTAGTTTAGCGGATTTTAAGCATTACATCTATTTTAAATCAAGGAATAAATTATTCAGAATAAATGGTTTGTCGGGTTTAAAATTGAAACTAAAATGAACAAGAAAAATTTAGTTAATAATTTTTACAATAAAAGAAGGAAAACACCAGCCACCATTAATAGAGTCGAAAACAAATTTTTTAGTGGATTTTCCTCTTTAAAAATGATGATTCCTAAAATAACACTCACAATTATCCCTGCACGTTTAAATCCGATAACGTAACTTACCAGTAAATATTTTAAGGCTGTAAATTGAAATATATACATTAACCCGGAAATTAATCCCAATATAACCAATCCTTTAAAATTTTCACGTACTGTTTTAATTTTTTGTGAACGATTCCATAGTAAATAAGGCAAATAGGCTAAGGAAAGCATTAAATTTATGATACAGGCATAAAATACTTGTGAACTACTTAAAACGGCGACTTTTTCCACTGTTGCGGAAATACCCCAAATGAAAGAAACTATCAGCATAAAAAAGGTCCCTTTATCCTTAACCAGTCTTTTGAACGGGGCAAAAACATCTTTCGATTTAATATGAATTCCATATGCACCTGCGACAATCAGAATGATACCGCCAATTCCACTTTGACTGGGTATTTCGCCTAATAAAAGATAAGCAACCGGAATTAGAAATACCGGTGTAAACGCGGTAAATGGCATTGTATGAGCTAAAGTAGATTCATTTAGTGCTCTGAAAAAAAGATACCAGGCAAGCAAATTCACCACAAAACTGACAATTGCTGCTGGTATAAATTCGTTCCAAGCAATATCAGGAATTCCGACAAAGACTAACAGAAAAAAAACAAAGGGTAAGGTAAAGGTAAAAATACCCCAGGTAAGT
Organism: uncultured Calditrichaceae bacterium; assembly: GCA_964627635.1. Taxonomy (GTDB): domain Bacteria; phylum Calditrichota; class Calditrichia; order RBG-13-44-9; family RBG-13-44-9; genus CAZVKP01. Next base: position 6,696 of record CAZVKP010000029.1, read on the forward strand.
AAAATTGTTGGAACTTTATTAGTAAGAATTTTACTATATGTCCCCTGTAATCCGAAAAATATGCCTGTCAGAATTGCAAATACATAACCACTAATCATGCTCGGCCCAATATCCGGCTATCAAGTTAAAGAAAGTAATTTCAATGTCTTTCATCATAAAATTTTGTAAAAGTAATATTTATTCCGATTTATCACCAACCATTTTTCAATTTGATTTGTTTTAATCTCAACATTTGACTGTTGGCTTGATTGAGGTCAAACATTGTTTGCTTAAATTTTATTTCTTTTCTATATTAATTTAAACAACTTGTAACATTATAATGGGGAAAAACGTAGCTCATATGGAAGATGAAAAGCGGAAAGAAGATAGTAGGTTAATTCAATCGGCTTTAAAAGGCGATGAAAAGGCTTATGAGACGCTTTTAAAGAAATATAAGAACCTGGTTTTCACAATCATGATGAAGATGGTGCGGAATCCGCAAGAAGCTGAGGATTTGACACAAGAGGCATTTATGAAAGCATTTAATTCACTCTCATCATTCAATGAAGAGTTCGCATTTTCCACTTGGTTGATGAAAATCGCAACGAATAATTGTATTGATTATTTAAGAAAAAGGAAATTAAAAACATATTCGATCAATGAACCAATTCAATATAAAGACGAACAAATAGAAGTTGAAATTCCGGATGAAGAACCGAGTCCGGAAAAATCCGTACTGCAGAGTGAAAGAAAAAAGTTGATAGAAGAAGCAATTGACCAATTGCCCGAAAGGTATCGTTACGTCATTATTTTAAGGCATAAGGAAGAAAAATCATATGAGGAAATATCAGAAATATTAAATCTACCATTGGGCACAGTGAAAGCACAAATATTTAGAGCCCGTGAGGTTTTAAATAAAAAATTAAAGGAGTTATTTTAATAGTTTAGGACAAGCAAACATGAAAAAATTATCTAAAACATTTTTAACAGTTTTGTTGCTTATACCAGCCACTTTTTTTGCTAAAGACAATAATGATGAGGTTTTAAAAAAACAAGCACCCTTAACAAGAGAAAAAAGTGTGACGGTGAATGTGAAATATGGGAACGGCTACATCGACTTTAATAAAACAAAAGCCGATAATGTATATGAAGGTGAGTTCAAATATGCGAAATATCGACCGGATGTTCGATACGAGGTGGTGGGTGATGAGGGACTGCTGGATATCCACTTTTCCGGAAAGTTGAAAAAAGATGATGACAATTTAGGCAGCTTAACCTCGCTCAATAATATTTATGACAATGAGCTTTTGTTAAGTTTAACACCGGAAGTACCACTGGATTTAAATCTTGAATTGGGTGTAATTAAAGGCAATCTGGATTTTAGCGGATTAAAAATAAATAATTTGGATTTGGAAATCGGGGTGAGTAAAGGCATCATTTTCTTTGATGAACCCAATTCCATTTCGCTGGAAAATTGTTCAATTGAAGGTGGTGTTGGCAAATTCAAAATTAAAAAATTAGGAAATGCGAATATCCGCAGCCTGTTTTTTGAGGGTGGTGTTGGTTCATATGAACTTGATTTCAGCGGAGAATACCAACAGAATTTGCGTGCTAATATTGAGCTGGGAATGGGAAAAGTGAAATTATATCTGCCACGCTATATCGGAACCCGAGTAGAGGTGAGTAAATCGTTCTTAGCCACCTGCTCAATTGATGAAGTCTATAAAAAAGACGATTACTATACTAATGATAACTGGAACAACACCCGGTATAATCTTGATTTGAAAATTGAAACAGGTGTTGGCAAAATCGATGTGGTTTGGGTAGACAAATAGTCGACTGTTTCATAAAATCAAACAAAAAAAGCCCGGTGCTTCAAGTGACCCGGGCTTTTTGTTTGATCTTTTTTGTTTTGCTTAAGAACAACCGCTGGTGGTACCGCACTCGATACATTTATAGCAGTTACCGTTTCTAACCATAATACTTCCACACTCCGAACAATTCGGTGCATCTGCCTGTGACTGAAATACCATTTGCTCATGCTGCTCAACACCGGAATTATTGGAAGACTCCCCCTCCTCATCTTTTTCTTTATGTGAAGAGCGATTGATCAATGGCGGGGTAGTTCCTTCCTGAGACTCTTTGATACTTCGGTCGTTGTCTTCTACGAACTCTTCACTCATGTAGCGGAGTTGTTCTTCTTTGGATAGAAATTTTAACGCTAACCACCGGAAAATATAATCCATGACTGACTTGGCGAACGGGATATGTGGATTATTTGTGAATCCGGAAGGTTCAAATCGGGTATGGGTAAATTTATTACAGAGCACTTTTAAGGGAACTCCATATTGCAATGCCATCGATATTGCAGTTGCAAACGAATCCATTAATCCGGATACTGCAGAACCTTCTTTAGCCATGGTAATAAAAATTTCTCCGGGAGTTCCATCTTCATACATGCCGGCAGTAATATATCCTTCATGTCCACTGATCGAGAATTTGTGGGTAAAGGATTGACGTTCATCCGGTAATCGGCGTCTGTAGGGTCTACCATGTTCTTTAACAGTCTCGCCCATACTTGTGGAAAGCGGCTGGGTTTTCTTACTGTTGTCCCGGTAAATAGAGATCGCCTTTAATCCCAGTTTCCAGGCTTCTTTGTAAACTTCTGCAATCTCCTGAGCGCTGATGTTTTCGGGTACGTTCACGGTTTTCGAAATTGCTCCGGAAATGAAGGGTTGAGTTGCAGACAGCATCTTAACATGTCCCATGTAGTGAATAGAGCGCTCTCCGTTAATCGGTTTAAATGCACAATCGAATACAGGCAAATGTTCTTTATTTAATCCGGGAGCTCCTTCAATGGTATCATGGGCATCAATGTATTCAATAATCCCTTTAATTTCCTGTTCAGAATACTTTAATTTTTTTAGTGCCTTTTGTACAGTTTGATTAACAATTTTCAATACGCCGCCACCCACAAGCTTTTTGTATTTAACCAGGGCAATATCCGGTTCAATACCGGTGGTGTCGCAATCCATCATAAAAGCGATGGTACCGGTGGGGGCAAGTACCGAAACCTGGGCATTTCGGTAACCATGCTTCTTTCCATTTTGATATGCCTGGTCCCAGGCTTCGCGCGAGGTCTCCCTTAAATCTTTCGGAATATAAGCATCTTCCAAATCGTAGGCGGCTGTACGGTGTTTTTGAATGACCCGAAGCATTGGTTCCCTATTCTTCTGATATTCTTTAAATGGCCCTTTTACTTGGGCAAGTTCACTTGACGTTAAATAAGCTTGTCCGGTCATCAGTGCAGTAATCGCACCTGCATAAGAGCGGCCGTTGTCACCATCGTATGGCAAACCGCGGGACATTAGTAGCGCACCAAGATTTGCATAGCCTAATCCAAGTGTTCTGAATAAATGAGAATTTTTGGTTATCTCCTCGCGAGGATAACTGGAATTATCCACGATGATTTCCATGGCTGTAATCACCACCCGAACCGCTTTTTTGAATGATTCCACATCAAATTCTTCGTTATCATTTAAAAATTTCATCAGATTGAGAGATGCCAAATTACATGCAGTATCATCAATAAACATGTATTCGGAACAGGGATTTGATGCATTAATACGGGCGGAATTCGGAGAAGTGTGCCAGTCGTTAATTGTGGTGTCGAATTGCATTCCCGGATCGCCACAAACATGCGTACCATCGGCAATTTCCTTGAGTATATTCCTGGCTCGATGACGCTCTGCCGGTTTTCCGGTGTTGACTTCCCGGGTCACCCATTCCAAATCTTCTTCAGCGGCTTCCATAAAATCGTCTGTAACTCGGACGCTATGATTGGCGTTTTGATAAAAAATAGAACCGTATGCTTCACCATTAATCGATCCATCATATCCGGCTTCGATAAGCGACCAGGCTTTTTTCTCCTCAGAGGCTTTGGAATTTATAAAATCCACCACATCCGGATGATCCACATTTAGAATAACCATTTTAGCAGCACGCCGGGTTTTTCCACCGGATTTGATAACCCCCGCAAACGCATCAAAACCTTTCATGAAAGAAACCGGGCCTGAAGCAATTCCGCCACCTGCAATTTTCTCTTTTGAGGACCTGAGTGTTGAAAGATTGGTTCCGGTACCGGAGCCGAATTTGAACAACATGCCTTCGGTTTTCGCTAAATTCAAAATACTTTCCATTCGGTCTTCTACAGAATTAATGAAACAAGCCGAACACTGAGGTTTGGGCTCAACCCCCACGTTAAACCAAACAGGGCTGTTGAATGCCACTTTTTGATTCACCAATAGGGAGGTTAATTCAGTATAAAAAGTTTCTGCATCTTTTTCACTGGCAAAATAACCGTCATTTTTCCCCCATTCGGTCATTGTGCGAGACACGCGGTCCACTAATTGACGGACACTCGACTCGCGCTCATCAGTACCAATTTCCCCATGAAAATATTTACTTACCACTACATTGGTTGCCAACTGGCTCCAAAATTTGGGAACCTCTACATCGGTCTGCTTAAATATAACCTCACCCTTCTCGTTAGAGATTAATGCATCTCTATTTTCCCACTCTATCTCATCGAACGGATGAATTTCGGGATGTGAAAAATAGTGATCGAACTTCATTTTGACATCCTCACTTTTTTCCTTTGCATCCTTCACTTTCTGTTCACCCGGTTCTGAAGGATCATTCTCATTTTCCAACGGAAATAACATTTCATCATTATCCGCTGAATCTTTGGTTGCTTTTTTTTCTGCCATAGTCTTCCTCCGATAAAGTAAAAATGGGATTATTTTGGTCCTATTTTAATCAGAATGCATAACCCCTTCAAAAACAAGTAGTTAAAAGAAGCATTTACATTAATTATTTTTCTAAAAATAACCTACTGGAGAGACAATGTCAACCAATTTGTTTTGGTTATGCGTGGGAGTTTTTTAAATAATGTAGATTCATATCTTATCATGTTAAAAAATTTTAGAGAATTATTTTTATTTAAAAGCGATTTAAAGGGCAATAAATTGAACCATTAACATAAAAAATGTTAGTACAATATTGATATTTTTTCTAATCATTTTCGGAATATTTATGAAATAGGGATAAAATTTGTTTTTTGTCCTTTTCCATTAATTTACTCACATTGATTAGCTTTTTACTCAACAAAATATATGCTGGTATCAATTCTTGATGATTCTCCTTCAAAAATTTTAAATGAGAGGTGATGGTTTCAATATCAGCCCGTTTTATGGGACCAGTAAGTCCGCCCGTGGTTCCATGTTCCAGTACCTGTTCAATGGAGGAGGATAACAGCGGATTTAGCATCTTGAAAACCTCCTCTGAAATATATTTTGAATTTGTCAAAATCTCACGACTAAAGTCTGCTAATGCGACGTAAAAGTTGGCATAAAACACACAGGCAATATGTATCGCCTTCTTATGATCTACAGTCACTCGCATAGACCTATTCTCAGTGAATCGAAAAATATTTTCGAATAAAGTGAGTGCTTGATGATCACCCTCTAAATTAAACCAGATATCCTTAACATTATGATTTTCCCTGGGATCCACCGAAAAAGAATAAACCGGATGGACACTGGCTATTGAACCACCCAGATTCTTTATTGGTTTAAGAACTTCAGAAGAAACAGCTCCCGAGGAATGAACAACTATCTTTTCAGACCAGTCGATTTCAATTTCTGCCAGATAATTTGCCATCTCATCAATTTGGTCATCATGAATGGTTAAAAAAATGACATTTGCCTGGGATAACTTTTCAAAGTTAAAGGAAGGGTCAACAAACGGCCAGTTTAACTCCTTTTTCAGAAAATTAAAGCGGTCCGGATTTCGTTCCACAATAGCAGAAACAGGATATCCCTTGCGACGAAAATAAAAAGCTAAAGAAGCTCCCGCTCGTCCTCCGCCAATAAAATAAAATGTCGGCCTGGATTGGGTAGTCATGCGATTGAAAAGTAATATTGATTATAAAAATTCGGCAAAAATTCTTTAATTATTACTGAATTTCCTCCCGGTTCACCAACCGGTCCTTTGGAAAATAACGGTTGTAAATTAAATCCGTGAATTCCAATGCTTCACTCGAATAAGGATTAATTCCCTTATGATAAAACATTTCGTCAATGGCTGCCGATGCTTGCTTCCAGGTTGGTGTTTCATCTAGAAAATCAAGAAATTGTTGATAGCTGTTTTCATCTTTTTTAAACACCTTTTTGATGAATTTCTTCTGCTGTTTGCGTGCAATGATCTGATGCAAACTTTCTAAATGATCTCCTTTCATCTTTTCCGCTACTACATCCGCAAGCTGATCTGCCGCGCTAATCGCTGACTGAGGAATGGCTTCTTCTTCGTACTCCTCCTCAACTTCTTCTTCAACTTCCTCTGCTTCAGGAATTTCTACCTTGGCATCCACACTAATTTCTTCCACTTGCACTTCCGGTTTAGCCTTTTCGATATCCGCAATTTTATCGAATGAAATCTCTTCTTTCTTTTCCTCTAATTTCGTTCGTTCCCGTTTGGTTTTACCGGTTCTAAGCAGTGTTTCCAGTTCAGTGAGCGATATTTCCTCCGTGCCTTCTTCTTCTTCCTCCTGGACTAATTTGGCATAATCATCCAAAGTGCGGTCACGAAATGCTTTATATAAAATATCGGTGGGTAAACTATCTGAAGGTTCTCTACCCTCATTTAAAAATGAATTAATTATTTTCACCGTCTGGAGTGTCGCATTCAGTGTATCCTTACCGAAGACTTGCTCGTCAATTCCTGCAATCAGTTCCTCAAATTGATTTTGGGAAATTTCACGTAAATACTTCAAATTGAAGTAATCGGTGAGGGCATCTTTGTAATATTGATATTTATCGAAGAACTTCAGCATGTCGTAAACGTCCATGGTAGTAATTACAAAGCTGTCTTTGAATAAAAATTGTGTGAGCGTTTGGTGGGGACGAATCAGGTAATTCGATTGAAGCTTTATTGCCCGCTCCAGAAGTTGATTAAATTTGTTGGGATGAAATGTCGCGGTTTGCTTCAGAATATCGAAAATTTTGTCTATTAAGACCCTTACCTCCGGTGCATCATAATCGAATTGTTCATTGGAGGTGAATTTATCGGCTTCTTCACGCAACCAAAGTTCCACTTCCTGATCGAAGAAATGCTTTACAGAATCCGGAATATTTCTGGTCATAATATAATTCAGCGGAATTCGATCCATTTGAGGAGAAACAACTTCTTTATGAATTTTATTGATGATGTTATCCATAACTCTTTCTAACATAGCTCCGTCCCTTTCTTTTGCAATTTTGATTAATAATAATATTGAATAAAAAATATTGCAAGTCCAATTGTGATAAAAATAATACCTTATTTAGAATTAAATCTACTCTTTGACCCCTTTTAATCAAGATCTATTGTTTTTAAATAGGATATTATCTTTGAGTTCACATACTTCAGCATGAAAAGCGAAGCATGTTGGAGTCGAAAACTATAAATCAGGGGGGAGTGTGAATATTTTTTGACGATAAAAATCCCAAGAAAAATTTAAAAAACCAGATTGGTTTCAGAATTCTAAAGTGATGATGTAAATCTCCTACAAATTTTTTGATAACATGATTTTGGTTCAAGCTTACCAATTTATTGACCATTATTTTTAAGGATTATTGAGGTTGTTTTCTAAAAAAAGAGAAAATTTTTTAAATCTTTTTTAATTTTGAGAAATATTTCACCTTTTTTGTTGCTTCAGTTTATGTCCCAAAATACTATAATAGCTAAATTTAATGCTTATTTTCACAATCTCAATAAATAATGGTATCAAATTTGCAAAAAATAAATATTCAACATCTAAGTTGTAATTGATAGTATTTGAACTATTTTTTGTAACCATTAACGTAATGATAAATGAATATAAGTTGTTTGATAATTAGATTAATTTTGAGGAACTAATAACGACATTTTTGATATATTTATTAATATTGAGATTTTGCGAACTTATTTAACGAAGTTGGGCAATTAAAATTTTATTATTCTCAATAATCTAAAAGGATTTCCATTATATGAACAAGACTATCGAGCGAATTGTAAGTAAATATCATCATGACAAAACCAGAATAATGGATATTT
>CAZVKP010000030.1:0-14639 GCA_964627635.1 uncultured Calditrichaceae bacterium
TTTCTGCAACCCCTTCTCCAATGTGGGGAAGGGGTTGAGGTATAATTACAATCACCGTATTATACAAATTAATTAATATTAATACGGAATGCTGAGCAAAAGTCATAATCATGTTATTTTTATTCCCAATATTCGATTCTCCATTCCTGCCCTAAAGCAATTTGTTTTAATTTTGCCGTGGGATTCACTGCCACTGCTTCTCCGAACAGACTCATGTGATCTGTATCGGAATGATGATTGGCAAATACAACTGACTGTTGGAAATCCAGATCAAGATGATTTTTTCTCTGCTGAAGCAGCAATGTTTTTCGTTGTCCATAAGGGTGGAATCCGTCAACTTTTCCGGTAAAACAATCATTTTTAATTTCCAGGTAAGTTGTAATGATGGCATTCGGAGTTAATTTTTCGCAGAGCGGCAGAGTAAGAAAACTGGGCGATCCACTCATTATAAGGATTTTATAATTCTGTGTCTGAAAATATTCAATTTTTTTTAAACCTTGAGACGAGACATTGGGGAAAATCTGGTATTTGACAAATCGCCTCGCTGCAACTTCAATTGGTTTTGCCGGAATATGAGCTAAATAAAATTTATTGTTTTTGAATGCATCCACTTTATCATCTGTAAAAGATTTCATTGCGCCCATTAGAAAATAATAAAAGATATTGCGAAATGGCAAAACCCCGTTTTGCAGCATATGGTCAATAAAGCTTCTTTCCATGGAAGTTGGCGGAAATAAAGTGCCATCCACGTCAAATACTGCCCAGCGGGCCATAAATCAGGATTCTCCCTTAAATGTTCGGGGTAAATATTTGTCGAAAAGGTAAAATCGACTATCCACAAGTACCGGGATGCCACGGATTAAATTAAAAACAACCATGAGCCACACCAGAATCTGGGTTATAAATATACCCTTGTACAACCAGGCCTGGGGAATCCAATGAATTCCCTCCACAAAAGATTTTTGGAACGCCAGAATTAATCCGAGCAGAACAAATGACAGTACCTTGGTAACCGCATAAATACTTCGGCTAAAGGGAGAGGCGGTTAAAAACCAGGTAATCCGGGATTTCATCATAGATTTTTTCCCAAAAGGCGTTTTCCCCTCCCGTGCAAACGCAACATTGCGGACCATGTCAACTAAAAAACTTCGGGTGATGAAGATAATGGGCACCCAAAAATTGAGAACGCCCATAGCTGTGTAAAAAATCAGATAAATATGTTCCACAATCCGATCTCCCACGATATCCAGCAGAGCACCAAAATCGCTGGCGACGCCAAGTTTCCGGGCAACATAACCGTCCAATGAATCCAGATAAATAACCAGAATGGTGAGCGCCACCGCCAGCAACCGAAGATAAAAACCGGCCTGGAAAAGCAGAATCACCAGAAATACCAGAACAATTCTACCTAAAGTAATTATATTCGCCGTCATATGACTTACCCAATATGATTTTCAAATAAAACGGATGATATTATCCTATTCGGATTCAAATTTAATTGATTGTCATACCATTTGCAAAGGATTCCCCGACCTTTAATTTGTTTACATTTTTTATCATCAGGTCTTTGCCTTAAATTAGCAACGTTATGAAATCTGTGGACGCATTAAAATACGAGATTTTTCCCCAACACTTTCAAAAGTATCCCATATCATGGGAAGAAGTGTTTGATGGTACCGGACCCCTGGGCGTGGAAATCGGATGCGGTAATGGTGAATTTCTGGTAAATTGGGCAAACGCTCAACCGGATTGGAATTTTTTAGGGATTGAACTCTCTTTGACATCGATTGAGCGAATGCAGAAGCGGATTTATCAAAGTCAATTGAGTAACGTGAGGGTCATTCTGGATGATGCCCGTTTTGCAGCAAGGGAATTGTTCTCAGAGGGCAGTATTAATCGGGTCATTATGAATTTTCCGGATCCCTGGCCAAAGGAGAAACACCGGCAGCACCGGGTCATTAACGAAGAATTTATCAGCACCTTAGCCAATGTGTTAATATTTAAAGGTGAGTTTGAATTGGTTACAGATGAAAAATGGTATGCAGCAGATGCTTTTTCCTTATTTAAAAATAGCAATTATTTTGAATTATCCGATATTGACAAGAATCCTGAAAGACCAGTAAAAACCAAATACGAACGAAAATGGATGGAACACCGTAAAGATATCTGGCTGGTCAGGGCGAAAAAAAGAGAGAATACTACCGTTAAACGTATTGTGGAGGATGGTGAGATGCCGCATGTCATTTTAAAAAATGAGCCTCGGTCGGATGAAATTCATAAATTAACCGGGATGGTAAAAAAATCTTCGGATCATGTTTTTGTGGTAAAGGAAGTTTTTATTCAGCCGGAAAAATCGTCTTATCTTTTGCGACTGGTGAGTAAAGATCAGGATTATACGCAGAGATTTTTTATCCTGATTTCCCCACACCCCAAAGGCTTTATCATCAAAATTGATCCCAACCTGCAACCCTATCGAACACCCGCTGTTAAATATGCGGTTTATGAGATTGGGAGGATGCTTCAGAATTAACTGCATAAATTTGTCCACGTGGTTAAACTCGTGGGGATAAATAATTGAATTAATATATACATTAAATAATGCAGTAGAAAATTCACCATACCAGATATTTGTTGATTTTTTAACAACTAACACTTAATATATAAAATAATGAAGAAGGTGGAGTGTGATAATGAAAGATATGCCAGCTTATGGAATAACTGAAGCGGCGCGCTATATTAAAGTCGCTAATGCTACACTTCGCTCCTGGGTTGTTGGTCGAGATTACCCTAAAGGTCAAGGGATGGCATATTTTAAACCACTCATACAATTACCGGATAATGATCAACGCTTGTTGTCTTTTAATAATTTAATTGAAGCCTATGTATTACGGTCGCTTCGACAAGACCATGGTATATCTATCAAGGCTGTTAGACAGGCATTGGAATATGCTGAGAAAAGCTTTGAAATTTCCCGATTATTATTAAGACGGGATTTACTAACAGCAGCCGGGGAATTATTTCTCCAACGCTATGGTGAATTGATTAATTTGTCACGTTCCGGTCAACTCGGTTTAAAAAAAGTTCTCGAACTGCACTTAAAACGAATTGATTGGGACAAAAATTTGCCGTCGCGACTCTATCCCTACATTGGAATTGATAACCAGATGCTTATTGCGATTGACCCGTCCATCAAATTTGGTCGCCCGGTTTTAATAAGAAAAGGCATATCAACGTCAGTAATAGTGGATCGTATTGATGCCGGCGAGTCTGTTGAAGCACTTGCAGAAGATTACAATCTTGAAAAAGATGAAGTTGAATTAGCTATCCTGTATGAACGAGCAGCCTGAACTTATTTTCTTTACCGATCGGGATTTAGGAAAAAAATTTCCAAGTATTCTCAGGGAATCCGGTATTAATGTTGAAAGTCATGTTGACCATTTTTCTGAGCAGACTAAGGATGAAATTTGGTTAAACGAAATAGGCAGACGCGGATGGTTTGCCATAACACACGATCAAAGAATTCGATATAAACCGAATGAAATTGCAGCAGTTAAAAAATATGATGTGGGACTATTTATTGTTATCGGAAAAGCCCCCTTCAGTGAACTCGCTTATAATTTTGCTGCGACTCTACCTAAAATTGCAAAATTCATCAACCACAATCCTCGCCCATTCATAGCCAAGATTTATCGTCCGGATGTAAAAAAAATAAAACATCAAAAATCCGGGTGTGTTTTGATGTGGGTTTCTTTTCGATAAACTAAGATCAATAGTTTTGAAAGGGAAATTTAAAATATTTGATATAAAAGATCGGTTCGATCCATACAAAAATATTATTTTCACGCCTTCGCATAAAACATCTTTTCACTCATCAAGACAAATATCTAAGGTGAATCTACAAAATTATATTCCATAAAATTGCCTCCAATTTTCGATTCTCATTCAAAAACACAAATTATTTTTCAATTGACTTTATTTAGCCATTCCAGTATATTTTTTGCTTGTTATTTTGGAATTCTATGTAAATTGGATATGAAATTTTTGTTAATAATTAACGGAGGTTTTACTTCGAATGCGTCGAAATATCACGGTTAAATTAGGCATTGTCATTTTCTTTGTGGTCTTATTCCTGTATTTGTTATATCCAACCATTAAGTTCAACTATTTGCTCAGCCAGGATGCCAAAAACCGCATGCAAGTGGAAAATGCCAAAGCATATGAAGAACTATTGGATAATTCAATAAAATTGGGTCTGGACCTGCAAGGTGGAATGCATGTGGTGATGGAAGTGGACGTTCCGGAACTTTTAGAGGCATTGGCAAAGAACAAGGATGAACGTTTTGAAGAAGCCTGGGAAGAGGCTCAGGAGATTGTTTCCCAGGAAGATCGGGACTTCATCTCTGTTTTTACCGAGAGACTGGAAGCCAAAGGCGCTGATTTAGCTCGTTATTACGGAACCAAATCCAGAAGAGACCGGGACGATATTCTGGAATTTTTACGGGATCAATCCACTGAGGCAATTGATCGTTCTTTGGAAATTATTCGAAACCGGGTGGATGAATTTGGTGTATCGGAACCAACAATTCAGAAACAAGGTAATAAACGGATTATTGTAGAACTTGCCGGTATTACAGATCCCACCCGGGTGCGGCAATTGCTGGGAAAAACCGCAAAATTGGAATTTCGCCTGCTAAAAGAACCGGAAATTACTCAAAATGTCGCTTCACGAATTAATGAATTTATTCAGGGAAAAATTCAGGAAGATGATACCACCGAAGCAATTGAAGAACCCGAAGACACTACTGTTGTTCGACCGGAAGAATTGTTTGGTGAAATTGAAGAAGATACCACCAGACCGGATACCACAGAGATGGATTCCGCAGCCTTGGCAAGACAAAGACTGTTTAAAAAAAATCTGTTTTTCATACATCCCAACGATCCACAACAATTATTAGTGCCCCGTGAAAATGAGGCTCGCCTCAGATTAATTCTTGATATGCCGGAAATTCAAAAGATTGTTCAAAAAGAGGCAGGCGATGCTGAATTTGTTTGGGGACAGTTGGACCCCGGCGGAGAATATTATTCCATGTATTTGGTAAATAAGGAATCTGAACTCACTGGTGAAACAATAACCGATGCGCTTCCCCAGCCAGGCTCGGGTTACGATCCGGGTTCGTTTGGTAAATTTGAAGTTTCTTTATCCCTAAATGACGCGGGCGCCAGAACATTTTCAAGAGTAACCGGTGCTAACATTGGTAAACGTTTGGCAATTGTTCTTGACCGGAAAGTTCATTCTGCCCCTACCATTCAAACAAAAATTCGGGACGGACGGGCTCGTATAACCGGCTTGGAAACTATGGAAGAAGCACAGGATCTTTCGGTTGTTTTAAAAGCAGGTGCATTGCCGGCGCCGGTACGGCTGCTGGAAGAACGAACAGTTGGGCCGTCTCTTGGGCGGGATTCCATTAACAAAGGCACCAATTCAGCATTAATTGGTTTGTTGTTAGTGGCAATATTCATGATCGTTTATTATAAATTTTCCGGGTTTGTGGCGGATTTGGCACTCATTTTCAATATCATTATCATTATGGGAGTGATGTCATATTTCCATGCGACCCTCACCTTACCGGGGATCGCCGGCGTCATTCTGACAATTGGTATGGCAGTGGATGCAAATGTATTGATTTTTGAAAGAATCCGGGAAGAAATGGACAAAGGAAAAACCGTCTGGTCTTCCATCGAAACCGGATACGGCAGGGCGTTTATTACCATTTTGGATGCGAATGTCACCACACTTATTGCTGCCGTTGTATTGTATAATTTTGGTTCCGGTCCCATCAAAGGTTTTGCGTTAACATTGATGATTGGTATTGCAGCCAGTATGTTCACTGCAATTTTTGTGACACGAACAATTTTTGAATTTCTGTTAGAAAGAAAAATATTGAAAAAGTTAAGTATATAAGAAGCTGAGATTCTAAAAAAAGGAGATACAACCTATATGCGGTTTTTTCGAAATCCGAAAATTAATTTTATGGCGACTCGTAAGGGAGGATATTTTGTTTCCGCAATCTTAATATTGGCCTCCATCGTTTCCCTCATCATGCATGGCGGCCCCCGTTACAGTGTCGATTTCCGGGGCGGAACGTTCATGGAAATTCGCTTTGAAGACAAGCAAAATCCTGAAAAACCTTTAGAAATTGAAATTAGCAATATTCGGGATGTTTTTGCCAGCTTTGGATTGGAAGATGCGGAAATTAAACATTATGGTTCACCTCAGGAAATTGCTGTGAGAGTGGATGTTACCGAAGAGACAGATGCACTATTTAAAAACATCATCGGCCAACTTTCTTCAGAATATCCCGATTACAATGTGATTGAAATGCGCAAAGAAACTGTTGGACCGAAAGTGGGAAAAGAACTGGTTGGTGCCGCGTTGCTCGCTATCTTCTGGGCAATTATTTTTATCCTGATTTATGTTATGTGGCGCTTTGAACTACGCTTTGGCGTTGGTGCGATTGCAGCGCTTGTTCATGACGTGATAATCACAGTGGGTATATTCTCAGTCTTAAATATTGAAATATCCATCCAGATTGTCGCCGCTCTTTTAACCATAATTGGGTACTCGCTTAATGATACCATTGTGGTTTTCGATCGTATTCGTGAGAATTTAAAGGCAATGAAACGCCAGGTATTTGAGTATGCCGGCATTGTCAATCAGAGTGTAAATGAAACCTTGAGCCGTACAGTGGTGACATCCAGTACAACGCTTCTTGTTGTTTTGGTATTATTTTTCTTTGGCGGTGAAGTCATTAAAGATTTTGCCTTTGCACTCATCTGTGGTGTAATTGTGGGTACTTACTCTTCTATTTATGTGGCATCTCCCGTATTAGTTGAGTGGGAGTCAAGGAAAAAAGTCCCAACAAAAGCGACTGGTAAAAAAAGGTAAATTTAATTCAAAATTAATTAGATCAATTTAATTTATAAGTTGGGAAATTTGGCATGAAAGTTTCAGAGAATCGCTTTGAGGATGTAGTGGTCTTAAACCTCGAAGGAAGTTTAATGGGAGGCCCTGAAGCCGTCTCCCTCAATGAAGCAATCAACAGATTGCTGGATGAAGAATCTTTAAAATTGGTATTGAACCTGGGTAATGTTGAGCGGGCTAACAGCAGCGGATTAGGAATTCTCATTAAAGCGCTAACCACCTTTAAATCCAATGGTGGTGAATTGAAACTGGCCAATGTAAAGCCTCAAATCGAAAAATTGCTCAGTATCACCAAAATAGATGCCATTCTCGAAACTTATAATACGGAAAAAGAAGCCGTCGATAGTTTTTAAATCCGTTTAATGATGATAAAAATATATGTAAAATAATATAACTCCGGTCGCTTTTACCGGAGTTTTTTATTGCAAGGAGGAAATGCATGTCCGTTACAGTAATTGTCGGTGCCCAATGGGGAGATGAGGGAAAAGGAAAAATTGTTGATATTCTGAGTGCCGAGATAGATTATGTTGCCCGCTATCAGGGAGGTGCCAATGCCGGACATACCATTAATTTAAAGGGTGAAAAATATATACTTCACTTGATTCCCAGTGGAATCTTACATCCAAGAGCAACCTGTATAATTGGGAATGGTGTTGTTGTTGATCCGGCCGCACTATTGGATGAAATTCATTTACTCGAGGAAAAAGGGCTTGAAATAAACGGACGATTATTGATAAGCGACCGGGCACATTTAATTTTCCCTTATCATAAAAAAATAGATCAACTCAGCGAAGATAATTCAAACTACACTAAAATTGGTACTACCGGACGGGGAATCGGTCCGGCATACGTGGATAAAGCCAATCGGCGTGGGATTCGTATGGTTGATTTACTGAATACCGATAAATTTAAAAATAAACTCCGTGAAAACCTGGAATACTGGAATCGCATCAT
Organism: uncultured Calditrichaceae bacterium; assembly: GCA_964627635.1. Lineage (GTDB taxonomy): Bacteria > Calditrichota > Calditrichia > RBG-13-44-9 > RBG-13-44-9 > CAZVKP01. Next base: position 7,937 of record CAZVKP010000030.1, read on the forward strand.
TCAAAAAATATATATGCAAGCACCATTGGCTTTAGAAGAAATTACCGAAGAATACCATAAACTATCTCAGCAAATTAAACCATATATCCAGGATACCTCTGTGATATTAGAGGAAGCTGCAAACAGTGGTAAAAAGATTTTAATGGAAGGCGCTCAGGGAACCTTGCTTGATGTGGATCATGGCACTTATCCCTTTGTTACATCTTCCAGTCCGATAAGCGCTGGCGCATCCATCGGCACCGGAATCGGACCAACTCGGATCGACAGCGTAATAGGGATATTAAAAGCATATACCACCCGCGTAGGTGAAGGCCCGTTCCCAACCGAACTCTCCGGCGAAGAAGGCTCCTATTTCCGGAATACCGGACAGGAATTCGGTGCAACCACCGGACGTCCCCGCCGGTGCGGCTGGCTCGATCTGCTAATTGCAAAATATGCTGCACGGATCAACGGGCTCACCAGTTTAGCGATCACTAAACTGGATGTACTGGATAATCTCGAAGAAATTAAGGTTTGTATCGGGTATGAACTTCAGGGTAAGAAGTATCGGGAGTTTCCGGCTGATTTAGAAATTCTGGAAACTTGTACACCCATTTTTGAAAGATTACCCGGTTGGCAAACTACCACCGAAAATATAACTAAATTTGAAAAATTGCCACTCAATGCACAAAAATATATCCATTATATTGAAAAGAATGTCGGCGTACCGGTCTCCCTCATATCCGTCGGCGCAGGGCGTATGAACACAATTATTCGATAATTGACCCTCATATTAAATATCGAAAACACACAAGGTGATACATGAATCAGGGAAATTCATCTGAAAAGACCGCACCAAAAAGTTTTGGAGAAATTCTAAAAAATGCATTTCACGAAATCGCAGTTACATTCGTAGCATTTGCCAAAGCGCCCCGGGCATTGTGGGGTGTCAACATCCCATTTATCATTGAGGGACTGGTTTATTTTGGCATACTTACTATACTTGGCAAATTTTGTTCGGAAAATGTGGCATTGAGCGATCTACATGCCGGATGGGTGTATGGCGGAGTGACCGGTGGAATCACTTTTGCTATGCTGATATTTGGTGGTGTTTCAGATAAAATTGGCGTGAGGAGATCTCTTGCATTGTCTCTGTTTGTTATGATGATTGGTCGAATTCTGGTCTCTATTTCCGGCACAATTCCTCTTGGCAATGGTATGGGTTCGCCAATGTTCTTTTTAATGGCTATCGGTCTGCTAATGATGGTGGTCGCTTATGGCCTGTATCAACCTGCGGCATATGCTGGCGTCAAACGCTATACAAATCCCAAAACTGCAGCGATGGGATATGCTGTGGTTTATGCACTGATGAATTTGGGTGCATTTTTCTCCGGTTTCATTTCTCCAGCCACCCGCCATTTTTTCGCAGATTATTTTCCACCGAATGGGCTTACAGCAGTATTTTGGGTTTATACATTTTTAACCTTAACCGCGGTTTTAGCTACACTTTTTATTTTAACTAAAAAAACCGATAAACGAGCGGTTGACCGGGTTGCCAGAGAAAAAGCGGAGATGACGAAAAAAGGAGAAGAAGTCCCCAAAGAAGATTCTGAGGAAAAACCGGAGCCAATCGAAAAGAAGAAAATTAATAATGTTCCGCTGTTTGGGCTTGGCTTTATTTTGTTGCTTATTGTGGGATTTTTGGTTTGGGAGATGATTACAAAGCCATCCGCAACCCGTCTTTTTACGCTTTCACTGCTGATCGTCGTCGGAATAATTGCAATTTGGGAATTCCTGAGAAAACGGCCCGAACATCCCTTTCGGGATTTTAAGTTTGTATTTTTTATTTTTATTTTAATCCCGGTCCAAACTTTATTTGCTCATAATTGGTTAACCCTCCCCTATTATTTAGATAGAGCTTTTATGGGAACAGTGGTTGGTGAATATTTTGAATTCTTCTCCAATTTAAATCCCATTTTGATTTTTATTTTAGCACCGGTCATTGCCGCTATTACCACCCGGGCCAATGTATATAAGATGATGATTCTGGGAACGCTGGTAATGGCAGCACCCACCTTTTTGTTATCCTTTGGGCCAAATACTGTCTTGCTTTTAAGCTATATTTTGTTAATGACAATTGGTGAAGCCATGTGGCAACCCAGATTTTTACAGTGGATTGCAGAAATTGCACCGGAGGGAAAAACCGGTGCATACATGGGCATCGGGCAACTTCCCTGGTTTCTCACCAAAGTGATTACGGCGACTTATTCGGGATATTTCATCGCAAATTACGTCCCCCAACCCGGAACAGGAATACCCATGCGAACTGGTGAAATGTGGTTTATTTATGCACTGATTGCTATGATCACTCCTGTTGCACTATTTCTTTCCCGCAAATGGATGCGAACCGGAATGACCCGGAACTCTTAATTCGTGATTATAATGTGTGTACAGTCAGTTTGAAAATGAGCGGATATGCTTTCGAAAAATATTCTCCAAAACAATCGGGATTAAGTCGTTATTCTATGGGGGAATTTCAAATATTCCAAATACAATTTATCCTAAGCCCCACAAACATTTTTTTAGAGCAGTAAAGCATCGTTACAAATTTACCATATAAGCGCTTTTCAGAAATATAATTAATTCCCATTGAGCTAAATTTTTTTGAGTATGTATTTCAATTAATTGCAAAACAAAAATTATCGTTGTATTTTTATGTAGACCAATAAATAACTGGTTCAAATTTACAAAACAAGCTTATAGTGAAGATCAAGTTTCAGCATCAAACTTTAATCAGGTTTTTTAATTTTTTCAAAGAATACATACAAATTGACATTAGACGGAGTTCTATTTATGAATAATATAGATCCCCAACAGCAAAGCCAAAAATTAATTGAAGAGAACCGGCGCTTGAAATTAGCGGTGGAAGAGCTGTCTATTTTAAATGATATCGCCACTGCCATTACTTCCACTCAATCTTTAGAGCAAATTGTAGATTTGATTGTTCAGAAGTGTGTGAAACATTTAAAAGTTGAGCAGGGTGTGGTGACGCTTCTGGACGAAAAAGATCAGAACAACCCATTTCACACCATGGTTCGTAAACAGGATTCAATGGCGGATGTACTGCCCTATCGATTGGATACTCAATTAGCGGGCTGGATGTTAAAGCATAAACAGCCATTGCTCATAAATAATTTTAAAGAAGATGAACGATTTAAATGGTTAGCAGGAAAAGAATTACCACTCTCCTCTTTGTTAAGCGTGCCAATGCTGCTGAAAGGAAAAATGTTAGGACTGGTAACCGTTTTTAACAAACAGGGAAATGCAGATTTTACCACTGGTGACCAGCGACTGCTTGCTATCATATCGGCTCAATCCGCTCAGGTAATTGAAAATGCCCGGCTATATCAGGAAGAGCAGGATTATTTAAGATTGCAGGATGAGATGCGGCTGGCAAACGAAATTCAAACAAATTTGCTGCCTAAATTACCCCCGCAAATTAAAGGGTATGAAATAGCCGGAAAAAGTATTCCCGCAAAAGACGTTGGTGGAGATTATTTTGATTTTATTCAGTTGGAAGAAGATCAAACTTTCTTCTGTCTGGGAGACGTCTCCGGAAAAGGAATGCCCGCAGCACTATTGATGTCAAATTTACAAGCAACCCTCAGAGGACAAACCCATCCGGAGGTTGCTTGCAAAGATTGTGTGGAACGATCCAATACCTTGATGTTTAAGAGCACCGATCCCAAAAAATTTGCCACGCTTTTTTACGGTTGCATAAACTCCAAAAATCATACTTTAACCTATTGTAATGCCGGTCACGACAATCCATTTCTTATTTCCAAAAATAGTGAAACCGTACGATTAAAAAAAGGCGGTATAGTGCTCGGTTTTGTACCATCGTTCTTTTTTGAAGAAGAAACCATAGAAATTAAACCCGGTGATATCTTGGTGATCTATTCGGATGGGATTACCGAAGCAATGAATGAAGCAGAAGAGGAGTTTGGTGAACCTCGATTATCGGAAATTTTAATAGAATGTAAAGAAATGTCGGCAAACGAAATCGTTGAAAAAATTTTAGAAAACGTCGATAAGCATGTGGGAGATGTACCGCAAATGGATGATAAAACATTGGTGGTTTTAAAGAGACAGGACATTAATCCTTAGAATAAACATAGAAAAATTTATAGATGGTATATTTTACTCAGATAAATTATAGTTTAATATTTGAACGAGGAGGATATTATGAAAATTAAAGAAAAAATGGAAAAGGATGTTGCAGTTTTAACCGTTTCAGGAAATATGATGGGCGGTCCGGAAACCTCAGCTTTGCATGACAAAATTAAAAGCCTCATTGGAGATGGTGTTAAAAAAGTTGTAATTGATCTTAAAAAGGTAAAATGGATGAACAGTTCCGGATTGGGTGTGCTGATGGCAAGCTGGGGCTCTTTAAGCAGGGAAGGCGGAAATCTGAAATTAGCAAACGCAACCGAGAAAGTACAAAGTTTATTTATGGTGACTCAAATTATCCAATTTTTTGAGACATATGAAAGTGTGGATCGAGCACTGGCGTCCTTCCAGATCGATGAGAAATAAAGTTAATTGCTGAGGTGCAATTACTTTAATTTTCGTTAACCCATAAATATATATTGACTTCAACATGAAAAGGGGTGTAAATTTATTATTTAATAGAGATGGCGTCTCATTAACAATTTATTAATAAACCCCGTTGTGCTAATTAATTTAATACCGTTTGCCATAGGCACCACTTCGTGGGAAACGGTTATCTATTTTGGGAAATAGCCTAAGATCATCCGGATAGTCAAAAGCCCGGTCCGTCAAGAGCCGGAGCCCGACGGCCCCTTGACGGGCAGTTGCCGGATGTTAATACAAAAAGAATTGTCAATTAACACCCTGCTTCAGCGGGGTGACTGAAATTATAAATGTATTAAAATTAACCGCTTCTCACATTGTGATCACCTCTGTGAAACGGTTTCCGAGTCTCGCTTTGTTCTATTTATTAGCACAACGAGTTAATAAAATGTCTTTATAGCTGGTCATTTTTCTGATTCATTCTCAGTATTTAATTTAAAGAATTAATCAAAATTTTTAACCTTAATTCGTTTAATTATTTTCTGTGGTTCGCTTTGAAAGGTGAAGAATGGCCAGTTATTTGATAACATACTATCATTATTTTTTTATTACTAAAACAGCCAATGGTATTTTAATTCGCAATCTATATAATTTATGGTCATATTTAACAAAAAGTAAGCTTGCTATTCATCTATTCCTTTCAAGTAAAACTTCCCCTAATAATATCCTATTACACAATTTATATTTAACCTACAAAAGCTGTAATCCTTTTAGAACAGCTTTGCCTGGGCAATTATGCATCCAAAAACAAAATGCATGATTGTTAAAATTTAATTTAAAAGGAGTATAAAATGATTTTAATAGCAGGAGCAACCGGTGAGCTTGGTCAACGGGTTACCAAACAATTATTAGCAAAGGACAAACCCGTGAGAATTTTGGTTCGGGAAGGATCCGAATATCAGGAATTAGAAAATGCTGGTGCGGAGATTGTATTTGGGGATTTGAAAAATAAAGAAAGTATTGAACAAGCATGCTCAAGTGTGGACCAATTAGTAAGTACTGCTTCTGCCACCATGCGGGGAGGCAGCGATACAATTGAAAGTGTGGATTTACACGGCACCCGTTCACTAATAGATGCGGCTCAAAAAGCCAAGGTTAAACAATTTGTCTACGTTTCCGCATTTGGATTTACAGAAGATACGCCCAATGCCTTAGCACAGGCAAAAGTGAAAAACGAAAATTATCTTAAAGGAAGCGGATTAAACTATACTATTTTGCAACCGGTTTTATTCATGGAATCCTGGATTGGTTTTTTCCTTGGAAGTCAATTACAAAACGGACCCTCCGTTACATTGATGGGAGATGGTAATATAAAAATGGGATTTATCGCAATTCAAAATGTGGCGGAATTGGTTTCCAATGTAGTGGATCATCCCAGTGCGATGAATTCAATTTTTCCGTTAAATGGTCCGGGCTCTCATTCATACCGTGAACTCGTTCAAATGATTGAACAGGCCACAAATCAATCCATTGAAATAAATACGGTTCAAATAGGGGAACCAATTCCAGGGATGCCACCAATGATAAATGAGTTGCTATCACTAATGTCCTCTGGCGATAATTTGGAACCGGACACTAATGAGACTGCCCAAAAGTTCGGAGTGAATTTGGTCTCGGCAAGAGAGTTTATTCAACAGGTATTTGCTAAATCAGATTAAAAAAATTAAATGCACAATTTTGGAGGGTTACAAATGTATGTTCGATTCCTTCAATTAAAAATTAATCCCGATTATTTGAATATGGTAAAAGGATTCTACGACAAGATCGTAATTCCAAAACTTCAGAATATTACGGGATGTCAATATGCGTGTCTCATCCAAAGTGGCACATATCCCAACGAAGTTGTATCTCTTACATTTTGGAATACAAAAAAGCAAGCAGAGGATTATGAGAAAAGTGGTGTGTATAAAAGTTTGTTGAATCAAGTCAAACCATTCATGGCAGAATCTTCAGAGTGGAAAATTCAACTTTCTGATGAAATGGAATTAGAATACGGAGCAGTCCCGGAAGAACCGGTAATTAAAGAATATTCTGTGTCTGATCAATCAGGAAAATCTCCGACAAAACAGGA
>CAZVKP010000031.1:0-14478 GCA_964627635.1 uncultured Calditrichaceae bacterium
CAAATGCTTGACTTAGCCGTTTAGCATACTCAGGGAAAGGGATGAGGTTTAATCTTCCCCTTCCACCAAACCACTCTTCTGTATCAAAAACTGTTACCTATGTCCCCGAACAACTGTTTACCTGTCTCCCAAGTCTGTACATCCACTTTGGAGAAGGGGAAGGGAGACCAGGTACTAAGCTTAGCCGTTTAACTTGCTTGGGGAAGGGGATGAGGTCTCTCCGTTCCCTTCCATAGGCAAATAAATATCAAATCTGGTCCCCACTCCCAGCTCGCTTTTTACGTCAATCCGTCCCTGGTGTAAAACCACCGCCTTTTTCACCATAGCAAGACCCAAACCGTGGCCTGATTTTTTCATGGAGAAAAAAGGGCGAAATATGGTGTTCAAACGATCTTTCGGAATTCCGGTCCCATTGTCAGAAATACTTAGCAGCATTTCCCCGTTGATTTTGGCTTCAATTCGGATATCTCCACTGCCGTCCATGGCCTCCATGGCATTCAGTATCAGGTTTTTTACAGCCATAACAAGCAGTTGGTAATCTCCTTGTATCTCCGGCAGATTTTCGTCAACTTCTTTTACCACAGAATATGAAGTGGTATCCATCTCCTCCAAAGCATCCTCAATAATTTTTTGTATCCTCAGCGGTTTCGCTTTAAAATGAGTGGAACGGGCAATATCCAGGGTGCGTTCCACAAAGTCCTGCAATTTCTGAGTTGCCAGTAATATTTCATTCGCATATTTTTTTAAGGGATCGCCATCCGGTATTTTGCGGTGAATACCGTCTGCCAGTAACCGGATGCCGCTTAATGGATTTTTCAGGTCATGAATGATGTAAGAGGCAAATTCTCCCATCAATACCAGATTTTCGTTAGATACTTTTTCTTCAATTAAGGTTTTTAACTCACGGGACAGCTTGTTAAGGGAGCCCACCAGCTCACCGATTTCATCCGGGCGGTCTATAGAAACAGAGGCATCAAGATTACCCTTACCGTATTCGCTGGCCAGATGTGCTGCCTGCCGTATGGGCTTGGAAATGGATTGCGAAAAGCGATAAGCTAAAACGCTGCTGAGCAATACTGCCACAAGTCCGATGCCCAAAATGGTTGTTAATAATCCCTGGTAAGTGTCTTCCACCGAGTATTTTATGCGTGCGGTTCCCACCCGATCATTCAATTTGTAAATGGGCACAGCGGTATTCCAGAAATCTTCGCCGGACTCATCTTCAATCTCATTTAGAATTACGGTATCGGAGTTGAGTGCTTTTTTCGTCAAAGGATCAGATTGCATTTGCCCGCGCTCTCCCGGGATGCTGGAGGCGATGATCTGGCCGGTGGTATCCAGGATGGCAATGGAACGAATATCGGGACCGTCCATCATGCTGTCTATTAACATCTGCAACACGATGTAATCATCCAATAAAATGGCATTTAAACTGGCGTATGCCAGGGTGCGGGTCAGACCAAAGGCTTTTTCCTGGGCCTGTTTGAGTAACATCTGTTTTTGAAAATGGAAAATGGTGAGCGAGACGATGGTCACCACCAGGATTACCAATCCGGTGAAATAAACAAAGAAACGCCCTTGAAGTTTGCCATTAAAAAATCTAAATGGACGAGATAATTCTTTTAACTGATGTGTGTGGTGTAGAAGAAACTTATTCATTTAAAACGACGCGATGATATTGAATAATACCGTAGGGATTCACTGGCAGTTTTTTAATTTTATTTTTATTATAAGCAAAATGGGGTTTTACATGATACAGAAATACTGCCGGTGTATCCTCCAAAATTTGCTTAACAATTTTCCGATACAAAACATAACGTTTTTTGCGGTCCGGTTTCCGCCGGGCCTGGTCTAACCAGTTATCAACATTTCCATTTTTATATTGTAATACATTATATTCGGATGTGGAATAAAAAAGTGAATAAAGAAAATTTTCCGGATCGCCTATCACATCACTTTCCCATCCGGTAAGAAACATCTGGGCGCTGTCACTTTTACAGGCGTTATTGTGTGCTTCCCAGGTATCGAAGGCTTTGACATCCAGTTTTATGCCAATTTCGGATAAGTTGGATTTTAAGTATTCAATGAGGGTATGCCGAACAATGGCTGGTTTTGGATAAAAAAACTTCAAAGTTAGTTCATCATCAATTCCTGCTTTTTCCATATACTGTTTTGCCAAGCGCAGATCATGTGATTGTTGTTCGATATTATTATAATCAAAAAATGTGGGAGGCAGAGGTCCTTTGGCGGTAATTGAATTACCTCTTAAAATATTTATAACCAGCCTGGGAATGTTTATGGCTCTTAAAATTGCTTTTCTAATATAAATATTATGTAAAATAGAATTTTTATTATTGAAACCAATGTAAATTAAATTTACTAGTTGAATTATTTTATAATTAACCTGGTTTAACCATTTTAATCGATCTATAGAATGTCCTGGAATTACATAAATTACGTCAAGTTTTTTATTTTTAAAATAATCTACGCTCTTTTTAAAATGACTCTCAATTTTAAAAATGATTTTGTCTACGTTTTGTAGTCTTTCGTTATTTTTATAATGCTGAAATTTATTAAGAATTAATTCATTTCCATTTTTCCAATCTTCAAGATAAAAAGGGCCTGTTCCCACCGGATTGTACTTAATATTATTACCAAAGGTTTTTAACGCTTTTTTTGAAATAGGGATTAAACTGATTGAAGATGCTAAGTAATACAAAAAAGTTGAGGAGGGGTATTTTAATTTTATTTGAAATGTTAATGAATCAATAATATCTATAGAGCTGATTAAACTGGAAAGGTGGAAATTCGGGTTTAAATTAATTCGCCTAAGATATGATATTTTAACATTTTCGGAAGTTAAAAGAGTAGAGTCGTGAAATAAAATACTTGGTTTTAGATTAAATTTATATTGAGTGTAATCTTCTGAAATTTCCCAATTATTAACTAAATTGGGTAAAACTGTTTTACCATCAGAATCTAAACGCACTAATGTTTGATAAATTTGTGAATATATCTGAATTTCATCAGGCAAAATATTGTAAGCAGGGTCTAACCCCTTAGGATTAGTTTCAATTCCATGCACTATTATATTGTTTCCTCTAAAAAGGAAACTTGCAAAAATAATTAGTACAATAATGATTAAAAAAGAAGTTATAATTTTCATAAATATATGAGGGGGTTTTATAAAAAACCCCCTTCATTTTATAGCATTACTCAATGGTTCTTGCTGTGGTGTTCTTAATAACTGACATCCACGGTGCTAACATGGTCACTGCAAAAAAACTCATTTGGGAAACGCGTTTCACAATTCTTCTTGCTTTACGTAACATAATACAGACCTCCTTAATTTGATGAATTGGTTTGGGTGAAGCAAATTAATTTTACTTGTTTATTACATGATGACTCCACTTTAACTTATTTATTGAAAATGCTGTTTTAACTTGATTAAATTGCCATTTTATGCGGGCATAAAAATTCCCCAGTATTTCTCCCGGCTTGAGAATAAAACGGCTCAATTTTACTTCGAAATCAAATAAACGCATTCGAACACCGGTCCAGAACTTCATCTTAAAATCGTATCCCTCCCAGTAATGGTCTCTGGTGAGCAGGTTTTGTCGTTTGTACTCCCGGTAAACCGCGCTGCCGCGATACACTTCCAGTTTGTTGTTGATCGATATCTGGCAGTTGGAGCTGTTGAAATATCTGCCTTTCAATTCATACAGGATGATAAATTGCTTTACCAAATCTTTCAGTGTAGTGTAAGCATTCACCAGAATCACCGAGGCAATCACGTCGATTTTCAATTGATACAGCGTGATCAATGCCTTCAGGTTTTGGCGAACCGATATACGCTTGTGGAAGATTTGCAGATGCTTGTCATCAAATGATTCCAGTCCCAGGAACACCCGTTTGAGTCCCACGGATTTAAGGATGGAAAAAGCCTGCCGGTCCACGGTGTCTGCCCGGCACATGAGCTCAAATTCGATGTTTAGATTTCGGGACTTGAGTTCATCTGCAAATCCTTTTGCTCTTTCCAGCGCCTTTTTTCCCTTTAAAAGAAATTGATCGTCGTTAAAAACAAAATATCCGGTGTTATAAGTATTAACCAGTTGCTCGATTTCATCCACCAAAGATTTGGTGGAGCGGTACCGCCATACTTTTCCCATACTGCTGCGGTAAAATCCAATGATGTCGCAAAAGGTGCACTGTCCCCAGCATCCGCGGGTTCCGTAAATTCGCAACTGAGAACCTTTTTTCAGTACCATTCCGGCATATTTACGATCAATGGGAGGAAGTTGATCTAAATCATGAATCAGGGGACGGGCAGGATTCTCTCTGATTTGTCCATCTACCCGGTATGACAATCCTAAAATGCTTTCCAACGGCATGTCCTGTTTACCGATCAGTTTTTGCATCAATTCCGCTAAGGTGAACTCTCCCTCCCCGCGCACCACAAAATCAATCTCCGGGAAATCCCGTAATATTTCCTGCGAAGAAAAAGTGGGAAAGTATCCCCCAACCACAATATTCCCTGAATAGCCCGTTTTTCGCAATGATTTTATCAGTGAAATTCCTTTCTCTTTGGAATCATCCAAAAGCGAGATACCAAGCATTTTGGGATTTATTTCATGTATCCTTCTTATTCCATCCTGCACTGACAATTCTTCAATTGCCATATCAAGTGTATCTGCAGAAAATCCCTGCGAGATTACATAAGATTTTAAGCTGGCAATTCCCAGGTGTTCGGTAACATAATCGTATCTTACCTTTCCGGGATTTATCAGAAGTAAATCCAATTTTATCACCTTTCTTTACAATGAATTTTCTTTATAAGGATATTTAGCGAATTGCGTGCCGGGAAATATTTTCCGTATTAAGTTAAATATAAACAGTTAAATACAGAAAAGATACAAAGAGAAAAGAGGAGAACGATCGTTCCCAAAATGAGAACGATCATTCCGATTATGTGAACGATCGTTCCCATCACCTGAACTGTGTGTTTGTCAATTCATATTCATATAAATGGTTTTGCTTAGAAGAAAGGGGCACAATTAATCATAAATTGAAATGATATAAATTTTTTTTAAATTGTTTGAGAAAAACGATTAACTGATATTAATCGGTAAAATCTGACTGATATATAAAAATAATGAGGCATTCAATGAAGAAACTTCCTTATCCAATGATGGCAATATTTGTGCTAATAGCTATGCTCTTTATCAAAACTAACATGGCAGCACAAACTGAGGAACTACAATCTCCACAGGTGGCAAAAGTTAAAGATGCGATAGATGTGTATCACGGAACCAAAGTCCACGATCCTTACCGCTGGCTGGAAAACTGGCAAAATCCGGAGGTGCGGAAATGGAGCAATCAGCAAAACCGCTATGCCCGGTCTTATTTGAATAACTTACCGGGAATCCAATCACTGGAACAAAGAATCACTCAAATTATGAGCGCTTTTTCACAGAGTTATTTTTCACTGGCTTGGCGAAAGCATAAATTGTTTGCCATGAAGAAACAACCGCCGCTAAATCATCCACTTTTAGTGACTTTTGATTCAGCAGTAAAACCGAAATCTGAAAAAATAATTGTAGATCTGAATCAATTCGACCCCACCGGAAACACTTCAATTGACTGGTTTGTACCGTCATGGACTGGAGAACTTGTTGCGGTCTCCATGTCCAAAGGCGGTTCGGAAAGCGGTGATCTTTACATTTTTGAAACCAACACGGGCAAACAAATGGATATCGTTATTCGAGGGGTTAACAAAGGCACTGCCGGGGGTGATCTGGCATGGTTACCGGATGGCTCCGGATTTTTTTACACACGCTATCCCCGTGAAGGTAAACGCCCGAAAGATGATCTGAATTTTTTCCAGGAAGTCTGGTTTCATCGTTTGGGTGATTCTGAATCCCAGGATAAATATGTTATCGGGAAAGAGTTCGATCGGATTGCTGAAATTCGGTTGGAAATTGAGCCAAAATCCGGACAACTGTTAGTGACGGTGCAGTACGGAGACAGCGGGAAATTCAAGCATTTTCTGTTAACTGACCAGGGTAACTGGAAGCAAATTTCAAAATATGAAGATGAGATTGTTCAAGTTATCTTCGGTTCCGAAAACGAACTGTTTCTTATTTCCCGGAAAAATGCTCCAAAAGGTAAAATTTTGAAATTGCCAGTGCAAAATCCCAATTTGGACGCAGCGAAAACCATCATTCCTGAAGGGGATGACACGATTATATCCAGTTTTTACTATGATTCCAAAATGATTGCAACTCAATCTTACTTGTATCTCACCTATCAACTCGGTGGTCCCAGTGAAATCCGGGTATTCGATCATAATGGAGACAAGCTGGGAAAACCGGAAATCTTACCGATTTCCAGTATTTATGAGCTTTTAAGTATTGGGGGCGATCGTTTGTTGTATCGAAATGCATCTTATCTTGAACCACCTGCATGGTTCATTTTTGATCCGAAAAAAGGAACGTCAACTAAAACGGTATTGTTCAATAAATCTCCGGTGGATTTCTCGAATGCTGAAGTGGTGCGGAAGTATGCCACTTCAAAAGATGGCACTAAAATTCCCGTTAACATTATCCGACCAAAAAATATTAAACTGGATGGAAAGAATCCGGTTCTGCTTTATGGGTATGGTGGTTTTGGGATTAGCATCACACCTGGTTTTAGGCCACTGCGAAAATTGTGGATCGAACAGGGAGCAGTTTATGCCGTGGCGAATATCCGGGGCGGCGGTGAGTTCGGAGAGAAATGGCACCGGGAAGGCTCATTAACCAATAAGCAAAATTGTTTTGACGACTTTGCAGCAGCCATGCAATATTTGATCGATGCCGGATATACCAATCGGGATCAGCTTGCCATTATGGGTGGTTCAAACGGAGGATTGTTAATGGGTGCCATGATTACCCAGCATCCCGATTTGTTCCGGGTAACCGTATCATCTGTGGGATTGTATGATATGATCCGATCTGAGCTCACACCCAACGGTGCTTTTAACATTCCTGAATACGGGACAGTAGAGAATCCCGAACAATTTAAGGCTTTGTATTCCTACTCACCTTATCACAATGTGAAAGATGGTGTTGAATATCCTTCTGTGTTATTTATGACCGGCGCGAATGATCCGCGAGTGGATCCCATGCATTCCCGTAAAATGACGGCAAGACTGCAGGCGGCAAACAGTTCGGATAACCCGATTTTACTCCGTACCAGCTCCGAAACCGGTCATGGGTACGGCACGCCATTGAATGCCCGAATAAAGGAAAATGTCCATATTTATGGATTTCTATTTCATGAATTGGGAATGAAATTTCATAATTCAAAGTAGTGGAAAGATCGTTTTGATGGAAATAGAAAAAAATGGAAGACAGGTGGCTGCAAACAACATAGCGAATCTCTATAAATTGAATTTACCGTTTAGATTGATGTGGTTTGATATGTAGATGAAAAACAGGCTATTCAAATTCGGGTAAATTTGGCAATATTCCGAAGGAAATACAAAATGCATCCACCATTTTCACCAAAAGCAAATACTTGTTCCTTAGAATCTTAAGACTTCAGATACTATATTAAAAGTCAACCCCAAAAAGAGGAAATCAGAATTATAAAAAATCCAGATGAATTAAACGGAATTTTTATATGCCTTTCTCTCCCTATTAATGAATTAATTATGCACTTTTAATATACGAATGAAAGGTGGCAATATGCGTGATGCTGTCATTTCGACTGAAGGTGAAATCTTCAAACAACCATAAAGATAGATTTCTCCCCGCAAGTTCCTCGTTACGCAGGTGATCTCTTCCGGGAAAATGACAGTTTGCCTTACACCATTTAGTGAGGTCTTTCAAAAAATTGGATGCTTAACTTAAGAAATCACATAATAAATCGATAATTAACTTTGGCATGGAGGGCGGTTGTAAAAAAACTGACAATAATGTCCAGAATTTATTCGATTTACCTGAGCTGTAATTTACAGGAAATTTACTCATTTTATCTACTAAATAGTTCAGGCTGAAATATGATAAGATTTTAAATTAAAAAATGGGAGAGTTACCAATGAAAAATTCATTGAGGTATATTCCACTGAGTATTCTCTTTATGCACTTTCTGCTGTTTTCAACTGCTTTTGCTTACAAGAAAGCAAAATGTTTTGTTTTAGTAGCCCCTCAGCAAATTTTGCCGGGTGTGGAACGAATTGCGGTGCTTGATTTTGAAGGAGAAGGAAATTATGGGAAAAGTTTCTCCGGTCATTTGATCAGCCGATTAATTGAAGTTGATCGGGGAATTCATGACATTCGCACTGGATTCCTGGGGATGGGTGGCTCTGAAGAAGGTCAGACTTTGCAGGAAGGCACCTTCACAAATGTTTTTGATATTGTTGAGCGCAGTCAGATGATGAAAATAATCGAAGAACAGCAATTGGGAATGAGTGGACTGCTTGATCAGAACCAGGCGGTAAGTTTAGGGAAAATGTTGGGGGTACAGGCAATTATCATGGGGGATGTGATAACCAATAAAAAAGTAGATAATTTTCGGGAATCTAGAACTTATAAGAAAGATGGTAAAAAATATACCAGGAAGGTAAATTGCCGAAAAAGGGGCGTTCATACTACGGTTAAAACCCGAATAATTAGTACCGAGAGTGGTCAAATTTTGGGAAGCACTGAAGCCAGTAGAAGTATGGAGGACAAGAAATGCGGAAAACAAATTAATCAATTGGCTTCTATGGAGCAAATGGTAGAAGCGACATTGAGTGGGTTAAGCAGCGAAATCGCAAATTATTTTTCCCCCCATTATGAATTGCAGGAATATGAGCTGGAAAAAATTAAAACTGACCAATTTGAGGAACCAGGGGAAAAAGCAGCGGAACAGGTGGAGGATCTGGAAATTGACAAAGCGTATGTGTATTATAAATCCATTTATGAAAAAGATTCCTATAATCCCAAAATTTTATACAATTTGGGTATTTTGCATGAGATTGTCGGAAATTTTAATAAAGCGAATCAATTCTATCAAATGGCATATCAACTAAAAGATGAGGGAAAGTATCAGGATGCCATCGCTCGTGTTCAAAAAAATGGAGAGTTTTCAGAGGCACTGGCAAAGATGGGGATTCAAATTCGGGAACATTCCTTCGAAGTTTCTGAAAAGGATTTGGCGAAAGCTACAGCCAAAAAAGTGGAAATTAAAGGAGATCGTGAAGAGCGCTTCAATATTTATGCCCAGCCTCAACAAGGCAGTGAAGTTATCGCACGGGTTCCCGGAGAAGTCACTTTTACTGTGGTGGAACGAGATGGCGAGTGGTATCTCATTGAGCTATTAGGCGGTGAACAGGGGTATATTCATAATGACCAGGTTGAAATAAAAGACTAAATTTTTTACTTCCCGGAAGCGACAAACTTCCGGGAAGGTATGTCATTAATATCCACTTTGGATAGCGCGTTCAGCTACATCTGCTGCAGCAGCGGCATCCAGCATTACCCGATAGGATTCTCTTTTCAGAATATATTCATTATCTCCGGATTTTGATCTTTCCCAGTATTTTTGCTGATCGTTCATGACCTTCCGCCACGATTCATCAGCGCCGACAAATCCCTCTAATCGAGCGTTTTGGATTTTCATCCGTTCGGTCTGTTTGGTGAGAATAAACCACTCATAATTATCTCTCAAAAAATTGTCTTGTTTTAGATCTTGACCCACGTCGGATGTACTGCTGTAACTTTTCCAGAATATTGAAACTGCTTTTTTATGAACCTCCGCATCGTCCAATTTGGTCAAAACATCACCAACCACTGCCAGCGGTGGACAAATCTCAGTTTGTTGATGGAATTTTAGTAGATAAATTACAGGAATCGCTTTTGGCGACGAATGGCTAATTGTTATCGGCAATGTGTGGCGTCTGCTTCAAGACTATGCTTTATGCAGCAAATATGATGAGTTATCGCATTGTGCTAAAAGAATTTTTTCTTGTTAGTAAACCGAGCCCTTTTAATTGCATATTTTTATGAAACTGATGTAAATAATTTTGGACTTACGTAATATAGGTTGCTTTAAATATTTTTGATTTTGGTATCTTGCAGATAGGTGTGTATTAGATATAATAGAAAAGATATTCCATAAATTAGAAGAAAAAAACGATGTTATTTGCAGCATATTTTTGTACATTAAAATATACATCGAAATAAAAATTGGGACAGGCTCATGGCAAAAATGTCCGTTCATCACAATCTAAAGAGTTTATTTGAAGATGTTGATAGTATGCCGCTTACAGATGATGACAGGATTGTCATTTTCAGTGATTTACACATGGGGAATGGCGGTCGGCGGGATGATTTTCTGAACAATTCGTCTTTTTTTAACCAGATATTGGAGCGGTACTATCTGGACAAGCAATATAAACTTATCTTAAACGGAGATATTGAAGAACTTCACCGGTTTCGCCTTTCTTCTATTATGAAAACCTGGCATCAGATTTATGAAACATTTGAAAAATTTAAAAGGCAGACTGCACTATTCAAGATTATTGGCAATCATGACTACGACCTGGTAAATGAACCCCTGCATGAAATCAATCAAAATTTATTGAATGGGATGAGATTGGATTACCGGGGAAATTGTCTGTTTATTTTTCATGGACATCAGTCCTCCAATTTTTTTGAAAATTATAACGAAGTCTCAAAATTTTTAATTCGTTATCTGGTGAATCCTTTGGGTATAAAGGGTCATTCAACTGCTTATGACAATAATAAGAAGCATAAACTTGAACGCAAAATTTATGGGTTTTCCCGAAAACAAAAAATAGTTTCCATAATTGGTCATACCCACCGGCCGCTGTTCGAGTCGCTTTCAAAGATAGATTACATCAAATTTGAAATAGAAAAACTCTGTCGTATTTATCCCGATGCGAAAAAGAAAATCGATATCGAAAGAAATATTCGCAAATACAAACAGGAATTAGAAGCCTCTTATCGCTCAAATAAAAAGATAAGTATGCGGAGTAGTCTTTATGATAATCAGTTGATTATTCCCTGCCTGTATAATTCCGGTTGTGTAATAGGAAAACGGGGATTTACGGGTATAGAGTTTTTTGATGGGAAAATTGCATTGGTTCATTGGTTCGATGTTCAGAAAAGTAAGAAATATTTTCATTTGAATGGTAGACATCCTCAGCGATTGGGAAAAACCGATTATTACCGGACCATTTTGAAGGAAGATTACCTGGATTACACATTTACCCGCATTAAATTATTGACATAAATCTTTCGCGATTATATGTAAACTATCTGGTAATGGAAATTGAATGGGATGTATGTTATAAAATTGGATTAGGCAAGCGAGTTGAGGACTACCGATAAAATTGAACGGTTCACTTTAGATTTGACGGGAAATTAATCTTGTTTTCATCGTTAAATTTTGAATATAAATAAAATAAAAACACAATAAACAATTGAAACTATTTGGAGATATGACTCAATTTATCAGATATATCGGTTTTTTTCTTCTTTTTAGTATTTTTACTCTACTTTTGTCCTGTGCCGGTCCCGGACAATGGGCAGCTCAGATTCAGTGGGAGGAATTAACATTTGATGAGTTGCCCGGGCAAGAAGAATATCCAAATTCCGGGGCAATTATTCTGAAAGACCAAGGAAATATGGAAATTTTTGGAGGCGGTCGGCTGGGATTCAGTGTTTTTGAACAGCACCGGATTATTAAAATATTGAATGCTCAGGGACAAAGTTACGCGAATATTGCCATTCCATACACAGAAAACGGTCAGGTAGAACATATTCAGGCTCGAACGATTTCACCGGATGGAAAAATCACGGTTTTAGATAAAGATAATATATTTGATATAAATCTCTATCCTAATTTTGTATTCTACTCAGACCAGCGAGCTAAAATATTTACCATGCCGGCAGTGGAAGATGGCGCAGTTATTGAGTATAAATATCGACTCAATATTGAGAGCAAAACATTTTGGCACTCCTGGCAATTCCAGAATGATGTGCCGACTTTGATCTCCCGTTTTACCCTGGACAGCCCATCCGAATGGGAGGTCAATTATCGGGTGTACGGCCTGGATATTGAACCTGAGTTGGTGGAGGCACCTGAGGGATTTAAAGCAACTTATGTTTGGGAATCCACTGATATCCCCGCACTGGACGCTGAATTTGCCATGCCGCCGTCAAAGGAGCTGAGAGCCCGGCTGGCATTGGCGCCACTTGGAGTTGAATCCTGGCAAGATGTGGCGCAATGGTATCATCAACTTATTGAACCGCAAATGAAAGCGACTGATCGCATCCAAAAGTTGGCAGTAAAATTAACCAAAGGCTTGAAAAATGAAGAGGAAAAATTAGAAGCTATATATGAATGGGTGCGGGATAATGTAAGATACATGGCTTTGGAAATCGGTATCGGTGGTTTCCAGCCATATCCGGCTCGGGAAGTTTTGCTGAATCAGTATGGTGACTGTAAAGATATGACCACTTTATTGTGCACACTTTGCAAAGAGGCTGGTATCGACGTTCATGAAGTGCTGGTCAGCAGTTGGCAAAATGGCATTCCTGACACAACATTGCCTTCGCCGCTGCATTTTAATCATGTCATTGCCTATTGTCCGGCAGTAGGTGAAGAAGGAATCTGGATGGACCCAACTCAAAAAGGGACTCCTTTTGGGCAACTGCCCTGGTATGATCAGGGAATACCCGTTTTGGTTGTGGGAGAAGGGGGTGAGGGAAGGCTTGTTACTACACCACAGACTTCACCCGAAACCAATCAATCTGTAATGGATTGGCAGGTAAAATTAAAGTCGGATGGCAGCGCTGAAATTGAGGGGGAGACCAGACTCTATGGTGCATTCGCAGAAGAGAAGAGACGGGATTTAATTTATACTTCCCGTGCTGATCTTCGCCAATGGTTAGAAACATACCTCGCACAACGCTGTTCCGGTGCCATACTGGATTCTTTTTCACTTGCAGGCGTACAACCGGCACAAGATCCTTTAACTATTTCGTACCAATTTTCAACCACAACTTTTGCTATTCCCCGTGAGCAGAATCTGATATTTCAACCGTCAACTATCTATTCATTAAATCACCCTGATTTCTTTCGCTCTACTGAGAGGGAACATCCTATTCGTTTTCAATATGGATTTCAAAATGAATTATACCTTAAGATTAATTTACCTCATGGATTTACACTGAAGTCTCAAGAAAATTTGGATGATGTTGTTCAATCAGCATTTGGATCTGCACACTGGCAACAAAAAATAAATGATAATACATTGCATATGCACACCAGATATCTTCTAAAGGGAGATGAGGTAGCACCGTCGCAGTATCAGGCGTTTCAGAAATTTTTGGATAAAATTCGCCGGAACGATTTAAGGGAGATGGTTCTTACAAATGGTGAATTGGTGGAAGCCAATTGAAAATAAAAATTGAATAAACGGCTAAATAAAATTTATTGTCATTGGAATATTTTTTTTGTTTTATCGTATAAAATATGAATTAAATTGAAATTAGTCAGATTATTCCAAATTGCTTTGCCGGAATGGTCGGGCGGTTAGTTACTGGAAGTATCTATAAAATGATGATTGAGAGGAATTTTTGTCCCAATTAATAGAACCACTGTCGGTGAATTTCTGGCTTCACGTTTTATACATTATTGCGGGAATTCTTATTACATTTTTGGGATATAAAATTTTCAATCGACAGACAGAACAGAAAAAAGAACAGCGTTATACTGCAAACACAGAGAGGCCAGGTGGCAACTGGTCAAGTATCGTACTATTGTTTTTAGGCGCGTTCATCATTATTTCTTCAATCTACAATTATCCTAAACATAATCGGGATTTGTTAAAACCGGTTAATAAACAGGTGGGTTCGCTCCATAAGAGAGATGAAACTATTTTTGAATATGTTCGTGAAAATCGGCAGGATATACGAACTGTACTTAATAATTTGAATGCGTTAAATTCTACCTTAAATCAAACTGAACAGAAAATTCAGAACTACAGGCGCAATCAGACAAAAATATATACAAATTTCCAGAAAGAAATCGATAGCTCAAAAACGCAATTTCAAAATCTAACACAAAAATTTACAAATCTTACGACCATTAAAGATTCTTTACTTTTGTTAAAAAATTTGAATGCAGGTGTTAAGTCCTATTTAAACGAACAGGACGAACTGATTTCCAGGTCAATCCGGTTATTGGAATCTCTTCATAGCCGGATCAATATGCTCGAGAATACCATTATTTCTTTACATCGAGAGGAAATTGAAAGACAGGGGAGGGCAGAACAAGGACGATTGGATTCTTTAGATAAGTTGATGCGCCAGTATGAGGCGGAATTGAATTCTGAATAATTTTTTTTATTGGGAGTTATGGTATTAATGATTTGATTGAAAAATCCATTGAAAACACGCCTATTCAATTAAGATATTATTCAAC